>JAAYQR010000004.1 GCA_012519205.1 Candidatus Epulonipiscium sp.
CTGAGCCAGGATCAAACTCTCATGTTAATATCCTTTGCAAGATGATGCTTGCGTTTTGAAATCTTTTATACAATTCTTTAAGAATTGATGGGTTTGGTTTGTGCTGTTTAGTTTTCAAGGATCAACGGCTACTTTCTTTTTGCCGACAAAATATATCATAACATTTTTTGTACAACCTGTCAATCATTTTTCTAATTACATTTTATTCCATTAATGTTTGTTTGTCTTAAATTTTTGCTGCGAAAATTATTATATACAAAAAACTAATCCATGTCAATATAATTTCTCATTTTTTACTTTTATAGAGCAATTTCGATGGGGTAGTTAGAATTACTAGTTCTTTCTAAATTATAATCCTTAATAACTCTTTCTTAAATAAATAAACTTATGGTATAATAGACTTAAGGTAAAAACATGTTTAAGAGGAGTGACCCGTATGTCTGATCTTAGAAGTACTATAACTGATGAATTCCAGTATACAGTAGAAAATCTTTTGGTTCGAAATAAAAGTATATTAGATCAAATTACAAAGTACCAGGATTCCTGTTCCCGTGTTAATCGAAATATCGTTAAAGCAACTACCCATTGTGGCTGTATTAAAATTCTCGCTGACAAACAAAAATATCCAGATAATGATTCCGATTTTTCATTAGAAGATCTAAAACCTATGATGAATGACCATATACAGGGCGATTTATGTGAAAACTGCCGTGACCTAATAGAAAAAGAAATCGGTAGAAATTTATTTTATCTCGCCTCTTTATGCAATACCTTAGACTTAAATCTATATGATATTATTATTAAAGAATTAAATCGGGTTCGCATGTTGGGAAAGTTCACATTACGGTAAATGACACAAATCTTTTTGGTATAGTTTTATGGGCGAATTAATTCGCCCATAAATATTTTAATATATTATCTTAATATAATTTGAAGAGCTTCACTAACATTCTCCACCCCGTATACTTTTATACCATCTACCTTTTTCATTCCCCTTAGGTTAGCCTTTGGTATAACACAGGATTTAAACCCCAATTTAGCTGATTCTATTACTCTTTTTTCTGCCATACTTATCCCTCTTATTTCTCCTGTTAATCCTATTTCTCCAAACACTACCATGTGAGGATCTATTGCTTGGTCCTTAAAACTAGAAGCAATCGCTGCAATTACTCCCAAATCAATGGCAGGTTCGGTAATCTTGATTCCCCCTGCTAAGTTTACGTAGCTATCATAGCTTATTAATTGCATCCCCACCCTTTTTTCCAGTACCGCCATTAAAAGAACTACCCTATTATAATCTATACCCGTCGCTGTTCTTCTCGGCATTCCAAAATTAGTAAAGCTCACTAGGGCCTGTACTTCTACTAACATAGGTCTTGTCCCTTCCATGCTGCATGTGACAACGGAACCTGAAACATTAAAGGGTCTTCCTGCTAACATCAGCTCTGAGGGGTTCTTTACCTCTGCTAATCCCTTATCTTGCATTTCAAAAACTCCAATTTCATTAGTCGAACCAAAACGGTTTTTAACCGCTCTTAAAATACGATAGGCTGCATGCCTTTCTCCTTCAAAATATAGTACTGTATCCACCATATGTTCTAAAACCCTCGGCCCTGCAAGAGATCCTTCTTTTGTCACATGGCCTACAATAACGATGGATATGTTTTGATCTTTTGAAATTCTCATTAAACTTGAAGTGGCTTCTCTAACTTGGCTCACACTCCCCGGCGCCGATGTTATCTCTTCTCTAAAAACTGTTTGTATTGAGTCTATTATGACTAAATCAGGCTTACTACTACTTATTACTCCTTCTATTAAGTCTATATTGGTTTCTGATATAAGGAGTAAATTTTTTGTAGCTACTCCTAATCTGTCAGCTCTCATCTTAATCTGTCTAATGGATTCTTCTCCTGAGGCATACAGTATTTTGCTTCCTTTTTCTCCTATATATTCACACATCTGCAGCAGCAAAGTGGATTTTCCTATTCCCGGATCCCCCCCTACTAACACCAAGGAACCCTTTACTATCCCTCCCCCTAATACTCTATCCAATTCTCCTGCCCCGGTTAATATTCTCTCTTCTTTGTCAATTCCTATATCTTCTAATATCACTGGGTTAAGTTTTATATTGGTCTTAGATTGAATAGATGCCTTTTTAGCTACTATTTCTTCAACAAAAGTACTCCACTCATTACAGCCTGGGCACTTTCCAAGCCATCTTGGGGATTCATATCCACATTCTTGACATACATAAACATTTTTTGTTTTCGCCATATTATCTTCCTTTTTTCTATTGATATAAATCTATAAAGCACATCTATTATAGATGTGCTTTATTATTAGCCTAATTTTTCTATTTTAATGTCTTTCTCCCTGCCATTAAGTTCAACACTAAATGTTACTTTCCCTGCCAGACTTGATTTTACCTTTCCTACCTGCACATTTTCAATAAATATTTTATAATCCTTTTCAGGTTCTAATTCCATAGTAATTTGGGCATCCTCTTCCCCCTCCACAGAAAATGAAACAAGTTTCTCATTCATATTAAAATAGTGAACTGTTGTCCCAGGGACTGATTCATATAATAAAATGCCGTTCTTTTCTAGCTTTGTAATCTTATTATATGTTTTTACTTTATATAAGTCGCCATCTACTTCAAAATCCAGCACTTTCTTTTTTGTTTCCATTAGATGGTTCCCAAAGCTTATGGTCTTATCATCTTCTACACGTATTAACTCTCTAATAACTGCCACACTCGTAACCCCCTAGACTAATTATACTTTATTTCATTATACCTTATTTTACTCATTAATTCCATCGAAAATCTATATTCTAAAATTTACACAAAAAATTCATGCCTAGAGTTTTATAAAGGACAATTTTTCATCTTCTAAGTCAATTTTTATACTGTCATTTTCTTTGATTTTGCCATCTAAAATCTGCTCTGCCATCTCATCTTCAATCTTTGATTGTATTGCCCTTCTTAGAGGCCTAGCCCCGTAGGCTTGATCAAATCCTTCTTTAGCTAAATATTCCTTGGCAGTCTCAGTAATTTCTATGGCAATACCCATGTTTTGTTTTATTCGTTTTGCCAGTTGCCCAATCATAATGGATACAATATTTTTAATATCTTCCCGATCTAGAGGATGGAATACTATCATCTCATCGATTCTATTTAAAAATTCAGGCCTAAATATCCTTTTTACTTCATCCATTACATTCTTCTTCATGTCTTCATAGTCTTTTGCTACATTATCCACGGAAGTGAAACCTAATCTTTTTGGGGCAATAATATTCCTCGCTCCAATATTAGAGGTCATAATGATAACTGTATTTTTAAAATCAATTCTTCTTCCCTGAGCATCTGTTATATGACCATCGTCCAATACTTGAAGAAGGATATTAAATACATCGGGGTGTGCTTTTTCCACCTCGTCAAAAAGGATAACTGAATAAGGCTTTCTCCTTACTTTTTCACTTAGTTGTCCACCTTCGTCATATCCCACATATCCCGGTGGGGAACCAATTAACTTAGATACACTATGTTTTTCCATGTATTCCGACATATCAATGCGTATCATCGAATTCTCATCCCCAAATAGAGCCTCAGCTAAAGCTTTAGTAAGTTCTGTTTTACCAACTCCAGTTGGCCCTAGGAATAAGAAAGAACCAATCGGCCTATTGGGATCTTTTAGCCCTACTCTCCCTCTCCTTATTGCCTTCGATACTGCCTTTACCGCTTCTTTTTGACCTATAACCCGTTTATGAAGAATTCCTTCCATATTTCTTAGGCGTTCGCTTTCCTCTTCGGCTAATTTGCGCACAGGTATTCCAGTCCAACTAGCTACAATATCTGCAATTTCATCCTCTGTAACCACTTGCGCTGATTTTGTATGACTGTCTTTCCAATTGTTTTTTTCATCTTCCAGTTGTTTTTTAATTTCATCTTGTTTCTTTTTAATTTCCCCCGCTTTTTCAAACTCTTCTGTTTTAATAGCTGCTTCCTTTTCTTTTTCCAATTCTTCTAACTTTTCTTCTAGCTCCTTAACATTGGGGGGTGCTGTAAAAGTACGAAGCCTTACCCTCGAAGCCGCTTCATCAACTAAATCAATTGCTTTATCCGGTAAAAACCTGTCGGTTATATATCTGCTTGATAGTTTTACAGCTGCTACAATGGATTCATCTGTGATATGGACTTGGTGGTGGGCTTCATATTTATCTCTTAATCCCTTTAGTATTTCTATTGCCTCGTCTTCCGTTGGTTGTTCTACTTTCACCGGCTGAAAACGGCGTTCCAAAGCCGCATCCTTTTCAATATATTTTCTATATTCGTCTAGGGTTGTAGCCCCTATTACTTGGATTTCTCCCCTAGCCAAGGAAGGCTTTAATATATTAGAGGCATCAATTGCCCCTTCTGCAGCCCCCGCCCCTATTATTGTATGAAGCTCATCAATAAATAGTATTACATCTCCTGATGTACGGATTTCATCTAATGCCTTTTTTATTCTTTCTTCGAATTCCCCTCTATATTTGGAACCTGCAACCATTGCAGATAAATCAAGGGATACAACCCTCTTATTTTTTAGAATTTCTGGGATATTGCCTTCTACTATTTTTTGTGCCAAACCTTCTGCTATGGCTGTTTTACCTACTCCTGGTTCTCCTACAAGACAAGGGTTATTTTTAGTTCTCCTACTTAATACCTGAATAACTCTTTCTATTTCCTTATCCCTTCCTATAATCGGATCAAATTTCTGTTCCGTTGCCATTACAGTTAGGTCCCTGCTAAATTGATCTAAGGTAGGGGTATCTGATTTGCCTGTCCTTCTTCCCTGCTTACTCATTGGCGTTCCATCTTGAGATTTTTCCCCTTCTCCTAGCATGCTCATAATGTCATCATATATTTTTTGGGGATTAATTCCTAAACTACTAAGTAGTTTTATTGCTATCGAATCTGGTTCTCTAAGAAGGGCTAAAAGAAGGTGTTCCGTACCTATATATCCTGTTCCCATTTTCAGTGCTTCCCTAAGGCTCATTTCTAAAATTCTTTTGGCCCTAGGTGTGAAGTCCTGTGGCTCTGCTGTCACCACATCACCGCTACCAATAACAGATTTCAGCTTATCTACTATATCCTTTTCCGAGACCCCTTGGTTTTTTAATGCCCTTTCAGCCACGCTATCTTCTCCGCGGATTAAGCCTAATAATAAATGCTCAGTACCCACATATCCATGCCCTAATTCTGCTGCTGCTATTTGAGAAGCCTGTAATGCCTCATGGGCCCTTTTTGTAAATTTTCCCATCATATTAAGCATTCCTCCTTTTTATTTGTACATTTATTTTTCAAATTGTTTTCTTATAAAAGATGCCCTATGGGTATCCCTTTCCTGGCTATTTAAATCCATCCCTACCCTTTTTTGTAGATTGGCGGATTGTATATATATCATAAACTCATAAAAATTGAGAACCGGCTTAGGTTCCTCTAGTATACCCATTTCATAGCCCATCTTAATATCTGATAGAAGGGTTGCGGCTTCTTTTGTAGATAACATTTTAGCATAATAAAGTGTTCCATAAGATCTATAAATTCTATCTTGAAACTCTGCTCTTTTTTCTATCAGGATTCCTTCCCTTATTTGCCTTTCTCTCTCTACAATTTGTAAGGTTATATTGTTTAAATTCTCTATTATTTCATCCTCTGATTGACCTAGGGTAATCTGATTTGAGATTTGATAGAGACTTCCTTGGGCCGTTGTTCCTTCACCATATAATCCTCTAACTGTAATTCCTAATTTTCCAATAGCTTGGAGAATGTTTTGTAGCTGCCCCGACCATTCAAGAGCAGGGATATGAATCATATAAGATGCCCTCATCCCTGTTCCCACATTTGTGGGGCAAGAAGTTAAGTATCCTAATTCTTCATCAAAGGCATATTCTATGGATTCTTCTAGAACATCATCTACTTTATCTGCTAAGTCCCATGCCTTTTCCATGTCCATTCCTATTGCTACGGATTGTATCCTAATATGATCTTCTTCATTAACCATTATACTTAGGGTTTCATCGTTTCTAAGTAGAACTCCACAAGGAGCCGCCTTTTTAACCAATTCAGGGCTAATGACATGGCTTTCCATCAAGGCCCTCTTATCTAGGGGGGTCTTTCCAAATACAGGAATATACTCAAACTCCCTAGATAAAATCGTATTTCCAGACAATAAGGCCCTTTTAGTTTCATTAATCATATCTTCAGCTTGTGGCTGTGGAATACGAGCAGAAAAAGGATATTTTTTATAATTTCTAGCTAATCGAATTCTACTAGAGACTACAATACCTGTATCTAAATTTCCTTCATACCACTTGTTCATTCTTTCCCCCCCTGTTTAAGTGTGTGGATTTTATCCCTAAGCTCAGCTGCTCTTTCGAACTCTTCTGCCTTAATTGCCTTTTGGAGTTCCTTTTTAAGGATTTCTACTTCTCTTTTTATCTTTAATTTGCCTGCAATCCTATTAGGAAATTTTCCCGTATGGATATTATCACCATGAAGTTTTTTTATAATAGGGTTTAGCTGTTTTTTAAAAGTTAAATAGCAGTTCGAACATCCAAAACGCCCTATCTTTTTAAAATCATCATATGTCATCTTGCAAGTAGGACATTGAAATACTTCGTTGTTTTCCTTATAACCTTTTGATTGTGCCTGCCCCCCCAAAGACATATCCAATAATCCCGTTAGAAAATCTTGGAAAGATATTGGGGTATGAAAGTGAATGGTTTCTGTTTCCTTTGCACAATGTTCGCAAAGATATACTTCTGCTTTTTCCCCATTGTTAATATGGGTTACATGTACCGATGCTATGTTCTTACCACAGCGTTCACATAGCATATGATTTCCCCCTTTCCTTAAGTTACAATTCTTTTTCCTATATATCCCACAATTTCTTGCTATTTATACATGGCATTTATAAATATAACATAAGATGCTTTAAAATATATGCTTATAACTTCCCACCACAGGCGATGCACTTTTTAGTTTCTGGACTATTTCCCACTTGGCAGTTAGGGCAAAATTTTAATAATGCAAATCCTCCCACCCCTATTGTAGGTTCCATGGCATATCTTTTATCCATATTATCTTTTAGGACATCCTCATTTATATCCTCAAGTTCACCATTTACTTCTTTCATGTTCTTTATTTCATTTTCCAATCTTTTAATTGTTTTAATTTGTTCTTTGATTTGTCTACATATATTATCGATTTTATTTATGTTATCTGCATCACCATTATAGCTAATATGGATTTCATAGGAGAGTTTCCCTAGTTCTTTGTATAATATATTAAGATCTTTAACCTCCTTTGATAAGGTATTTTTAAGTCTTGCAAAATCAATACCATCCCTTGCTTTTTTACCTATATATGCCGTTGCTGTTTCCATGTTTTTTATTATTTTTTCAAGATATTTCATGTTTTTTCTCCTTTTAAAAAAGTGCTCTGCCACAAGATAGGCAGAATTTATCTTCCATTTGGTTTTCCGCCCTACAGGTTGGACATCGTTTTATTTCTACCTTTTGGGATTGTACTTTGTTTTTTATTTGGGACAAGGTATCCTGAGATTCTTCTTTTTTTACTATTTTAGCCATCGCTTCTTCCTTCGCACTGTCATTCATAGGCGCCCCACACTTTGGGCAAAATTTTGCACCTTTTTCCACTTCTTTTCCGCATTCGATACATATTCTTGATTTTCTAAGCTCCTCCATCTTCTTTTGGAGTTCCTCAATCTTTTCTTCCACTTCTTTTATTTCTGTATATTTTTCATCAAAGAATTTCCCCAAGGAACCTCCGTACTGATATATTTCATGGACCTTTTTTCCTATTTCGTAATATATTTTTTTTAAAACTTCCTGTTCTTTGCCAAGATCCACATTTACCTTGGTAGTCTGATATAATTCCCCCGTACCATCTTTTACAGTTTTCAATGCTTGAGCTAGTTTATTTCTCCAATCATCAAATGGCATGTTTTCACCTTCTTATATATTTTAACTTTATATTATACTAAGTATTATTTTATCATATTGATAATTTCTGGTAAATAGCCATTGTTCAGTTACTCTTTTCTCAATTAATATCTATTATTATTTATTATATATCTCATATTATAATAATGCAATATATCATTGCTTTACTTTTTTAATATTATCTTTCTCTTAAAATTAAAAAACCATATTACTAACTATATAGCAATACAGTTTTTATTCGGTATAGGGTACTGCTTAAATATTATTTGGGATTATTTCCAGCCCCATTTATTCACAAGTACAAGTTGGAATTGAATACAATACAGTATCTATTCTTTAAGGGAGGTTTATCTATGCGCAAATTAAAATTTAGCATTATTCTTATGCTTATTTTAGGAATAATGGGCAGCTTTTTTACCGGTTGTAGTAATGATAACTTAACTAAAATTAGGCTTAACGAGGTAGTGCACTCCGCATTTTATGCCCCACAGTATGTAGCAATCGAAAAAGGCTTTTTTGAGGAAGAAGGCCTTAAAATCGAACTTTCTTCTGGTTGGGGAGCAGATAAGTCTATGACAGCCCTTATTTCTGGAGATGCTGATATTGGAATGATGGGAACTGAGGCTGCTGTATATGTTTACAATGAAGGCCAAGAAAATCACGGTATTATATTTGCTCAACAAACTCAAAGAGCTGGAAATTTCCTTGTAAGCCGTGAAGAAGAGCCTAATTTTCAATGGTCTGACTTAAAAGGAAAAACTGTTATTGGTGGACGCCCAGGAGGAATGCCTCAAATGGTATTCGAATACATTTTAAAACAAAATGATATAAAACCCTTTGAGGATGTAAATATCATTACAAATTTACAATTTACTGCAACCGCTGGGGCATTCGTAGGTGGCATGGGGGATTATTCCGTAGAGTTTGAACCTACTGCTTCTACTATCGAGTATCAAGGCAATGGTCATGTTGTTGCTTCCCTAGGAACAGCCAGTGGTAAAGTACCCTATACCGTTTTTATGGCTTCTAAAGAATACGCAGAAAAAAATCCTGAAACAGTACAAAAATTCACAAATGCTCTTTATAAAGCTCTAGTATGGGTTAATGAACATACTCCTGAAGAAATCGCCGAGGCTATCCATCCGCAATTTAAGGAAACAGATAAAGAACTCCTGACAATTATAATAAAAAGATATAAAGATCAAGATACATGGCCCGAAACCCCAGTTATGAGTGAAGAATCATTAACTTTACTTCAAGAGATATTAGAAATCGGAGGTGTTCTAGATAAAAGAGCTCCTTATGAAGATATTGTAACAACTGATTTTGCAGAAGAAGCTATTAAAAAATAACAAAAGGTTAAGCCTATATGCCCAAAATAAAAGCATGGCAATTGCCATGCTTTTATTTTGTTTAAGAAAGTTCATCTTGATTTGAAGAAGTATCTTTCTTTCTTTTTATTCTAACTACTAATGCAATAATTACCACCATTCCGATAAATAAAATCAGCCCTAAAATCAATAAGGAAACAATAGGAAATGCAGTCTTTTCTAATAAAACTTTTACTACTGCGTGATTTTCATTAAACCTAAATTGAAGTAATTGCTCTTTTTTATCTTCATCAGTCTTAGTTTTCGTGTTCTTTTCAATACGTTTAGTTTCCCTGTTACCTGAAGCATATTTTAATTTTGAATTATTAGGTATATACACATCATAATTTATTCCTTCTTCTAATCCTAATCCTCCTAATATAGAATTAAAGGATATAGAATCGTATAATAAATACACATCCTTATTATTATCGGACACCTCTGTTTTTTTATAATAACTAAAGTTTTCACTGGAATTTTGATTTGTTTCTTTAGTAATATTACATACGTCTTCGTATATCCTTTGTTGTCCGCTTTCCATAACCTTTATCTGTGGGTGTAATTCTTTAAAATACAAGTCAAGTTCTTCATAACCTATTTCATTAGCAGTATACTTATTCCATATGTATTTCGTGCTTTTTTCTGCCTTATTGTTATTTAAAATCTTTACGGAAATATCAATGGAATTCATGTAAAATCTCTTTTCAAATTCTCCAAAAACTGAAAATACTTCTTCCCCAGAATAATAAGATTCTAATGCAGCCTGATTTTTTTCATCATCTATGTATCCATTAAAATATCTTGTTCCATCAATAGAATATTCATAACCCCTGGGATAATATAATCTATACATTACATTATCATTAACGTAGGTTCCCTTTAACAGTTCGTCAATTACAATATCTTCATCAAAATTATAAAAAGGATGTAGAGTGTTAGAATGTTTACTGGGAGTTAAATGTATTTTATTTTGCTTATCCTTTGATAACTTGTTCATTTCTTCGGTTAACTGTTCAGTGGTCATTTTTTCAAATAAAAGTGTATATATACCTTCTCCTGATTCTTCTTTTCTTTCTACTTTATTGCAAAACTTGTGAAAGTAATCTTTAAGATCTTTTTGACCTATCTTGCTATCTATATTTGAATCAAATATTATTTTTAATTCTCTAGTAATAGTATCCTTAAAGTCTAAGAAAGTATTTATTTCTATTCTTTTTATAGGGTAGGTTTCATCTACTTCTGCTTTAATATTTGCGGTCCTATTATAGAATGAATCAGAATACCCTGGAATATCAACAGTTATGTCTTGCATGTCAAACAAGTCTGTCCCACTACCCTCTGAAATTATTTCTGAAGCATCTACTGCATCCGTAGCCCATTTTACAAGATCATAAGAGGGATTTGTTTCTTCAAAACGATAAACTCTACCAAATAAACTCTCTTCAGCAACATAAATAGCATCATGGGGTTTCCCCGTAATGGCTTCCGTTTTTTTATTATAATCATCAATGCTATCAAAGCTATATGTAAAAACATACTGAACCCCTGACCCGGCAGTTTCCGAATCTTCTTTCGACATTGTTAATACATCCGGCTTTGCTTTAGTCAAAACTTCTTCTAGAGCATTAATTCCACCTTCTACATACTCGAGATCACTACTACTAATGTAGGCATAAACGGTTTTTGTTCCCTTACCGTCTTCATCAATACTTATGTTAGATGTAATTTGGGCTCCACAACCCGACAAGATAACAACAAGTGTAAATAATAGGCAGAATAAAAACCCCCTCTTCCATCTATTCATCAGTTTGCACCTTCTTTCATCTGCTCTAGTGTATATATAAGATTCATCGTAATATTTTCCCACTCATTTGATTTTGCATCATACATAAAGTAATCTAGAGTATCCATACGCCTTACTATCAGCTTTCCGTCCTTTTCTGAGATATCCGATATATAAGAAACTTCATTTTCTAATGCAATAGTTTCGTCTTTTCTTAGTATTTCTAGTATGTTATCGCCTTCTTTATCATGCTTGATAATATATTTTTGATTATTATCATCTACTAGATACTGCATTATCGTCTCATTAATAGATTCTTCTGAAATCGTATGATCCATACTTTCTAAAAAGGTTATGTATTCGGAAGTTATGCTACCATCTTCATTTTCTATTTCCCTATTCTCATTTTTTATTGCCAGTACCTTTGCTCCTCCATTCCATAGGGAGTTAGCTTCTAATTCCATATCCTTTTTAACTTTGCTTTTATAATCGTATTCATATACTTTTTCATCCTCAAGAAAGGCAATCTTATCATCCCCGGTCCATATTAGATTGTTTCCCCCTATTTCGAGCATCTCATTGTCACTTCTTTTAGGAAACATCATTTGATGGGTAACCCCTTCTAAAATAAGCGCGCTTCCCTTAGAATTCCATTGTAAATTATATAAATCATTAAAAGGTTTTTTATTTAATTCTTTTCCCTTATCGTTGATAATGATTACTTTATCGCCATCATAGGATTCATCGTATAATGCTAGTTTTTCATTATCCTTAGAAATATTTAAAAAGACGATTTCTCCATTTGTTTGGTAGATTGGTTTAATTTTATTTTTCCTTGGCTCATATCTATAAATAGAATTATGTGTTTTTATAAAATATGTATTATTGTTACCTAATAGCACGGTTTCTATATTATTAATATTAAAGGTATCATTTATCTGAGAACTATTATCTTTTCCAAGTAGGGATACAGCCTTCACATTCGCTCTGTTTTCATTGGTCTTAACATTCTTAGGTTGTGGTGATACTACCTTAAATCCTACTACCATCATCACCGACACTAATATTCCACCACCTGCTAGACACCATGTACGATATTTCATTAGTTTTTCTTCTAAAACATCTAGCTTTATTTTTTCTCCACCAAAATATTTAAGTATTCCAAACAGTAAAATCCATACGAAGATATTAATAAAAACAAATACTGGTGAGTATCCCACCCACATTTTTTCCTGCAAATATACGGGAATATCTAAACCTAGTATGGATAATGCCTCCCCAACTGTATCAAGATTACCCCTTATATTAATATACGATTGGGTAGTGATTGCCAAAGTCACATTCCAAACTGCTAATAGGATACCCAATACTCCAAAATCTTTCCAGTTTTTCTTATCTTTAATCCTCTTAAAGCCTAAATATAAAATAACTATTGTTCCCAATACTACCAATACATTCAGGCCTGTAAAGGCATAAGATTTATCTACAGAACCAGGTAATACCCCTTCCGCTGCTACCCTAAAAAGGCCCAATTTAATAAATGCTTGTCCGATTTGTACACGAAATCCATTACCAAGTACAGCTAAAGCTCCATACCCCCACAGACTAGGAATAAATAACAGGGCTTTTATATTTCTCATCGTATTTGCCATTTCACTTCCCAAAATACCGATCACTGATAAAATATATAGAACAAGAACTAATATTCCGCTGTATATAAACTGCCATTTAATAATCCATACAAAGGAGCCAATACTATCTGAAAAGGGCATTTCCTTATAAATATTTGATATGCTTTCCTTCTTTATTATTAGGCTCCAGATTAATTGAATAAGAAATGCTATCATAAAAGTTCCCAATAATCCTCTGAAAAATGCAAATCCTCCGTGAAATTTAAAAGAAAAGTCTATAATAAATTTGTTTGCTCCGGAAATCAATTTGTAGTTGAGTAAAGAAAATACATTTAAAACAATACTAAAGATTAGTGATGTTCTTATATAATACCCTAAACCATCTATAGTAGAGCTGCCTTCTTTGTATTTCCTAAAATTTCCCGCTAAAAATGAACTTCCGGGTATTAATAAAAATAAAAGAAACGCAAATCTAAATGAAATTAATATATTGTTATTTGTCCCTCCTAAATTACCCCTAAAAGATATCTTAAACGGCGTTTGCATAGATGCCTGGAGTATGTCAATAGCATTAGGCTTTAATCTCATTTTTATAGATGACTCTACTGTATTGGTTTGATTATATATTTCATTTATTCCTTCTTTTATACCCCTTAAAAATACAAGGTCTAACATAAAACAAATAACTAACCCTACTATAAATGCGATTCCTGCTCCAATTAATGATTCTATCCAGACCTTTTTATCTTCCAAAAAAAAATTTTTAATTCTTTCGGCTAAAAAGCCATCCTTAGTTATAAGATTTTGGGTATTGGACTTAACAGTTTCCATATCTAGTGAGATTTTTTTATTACTAATAGAATATATATCTACCGGTCTCCCACATTCAGAGCAATATTGACCTACTAATCTAACACCACATTGATTACAAAAATCGCTCTGTTTTTTTTACAAAGGCTACATTTGGTACATTATATAAATTGATCTTTATGCCACAGCTATGGCAATAATTATTACTTGATTTGTTTTCATTTCCACATTGATTACAATACACACTATCCCTCCTTATATCTGCTTACTCCCACAAATATTACAAAAAGCAGATTCTTTCTGAATTAAGCCCTTACATACTCCGCATTCCTTTACTTCTTCCATATAGAATTTATTAATGTCAAGGCCGCAGCTATTGCAAAATTTTGTCCCTTCATCCAAGGGCTGGTTACATTTTGGACATATCTTTTCTGCCTTTTTATGTATAATGTTTTTGTTTTCCTGTGCTATTTCATTTTCTAGCAGACATATTTCATTTGATATAGCCTTAAGTTTAGAATCCTCTAGTTCATTTTTGCGCATTTTATAATGCACTTCTTCTCCTAACAATACTAGCTTTTGTAAAACCTTTTGCTGTAAATCTGATACTTTTGCTGCCATCTTACTTCCCCCTTTAGATTATATGTAATCCTTTATAGTGTATATATAATTCCTCTAAATTTCAATACCTTTTGATTTTTATGTAAAATAATAGGGTATCTTGAAGATACCCTATTATCTTTATTATCTTTATCATACAAAACTTTTTATAAAGCTTTTTCCAAATTCCTCACATCTTTTAGTTGCCTCTTCATCTGGAGTCCACAAAACCCTTATTCCATCATTAATAAGCTCAAAACCTCCTTCTTTTAATCTGTCAGAAATCATCTTTGTGGATTGACCACCCCAACCATAGCTGCCGAAGGCTGCTGCTTTTTTATTTTTAAATCCTAACCCTCTCATTTCTTCTAGTATAGCGGCAGTCGAAGACAATATTCCATTATTAATTGTGGAAGACCCTACCAATATTCCTTTTGATTTGAATACTTCTGTAATCACATCGTTTTTATCAGTCCGAGCAATATTATATAGTTTGATGATTACTTCTTTATCCTCTTGCTGTATCCCCTTTTTGATGGCTTCTGCCATCTTCTTTGTATTATCCCACATACTATCGTATAAAATAGTTATTTGGTTTTCTTGGTAATTGTCTGCCCACTTTAGGTATTGTTCTACTATTTGTACAGGATTATCTCTCCAAATGACCCCATGGCTTGTACAAATCATATTTAGAGGTAGGTTGAAGCTTAAAACCTCTTTAATTTTATCTATAACTAAAGAACTAAAAGGAGTTAATATATTTGCATAGTATTTTATTGCTTCTTGATAAAGCTCGCATTGGTCTACTAGATCATTATAGACTTGTTCAGTCGCCAAATGTTGACCAAATGCATCATTACTAAATAGGATATTTTCTTCTGTAAGATAACAAAACATGCTATCGGGCCAATGGAGCATTCTAGCCTCGATAAATATAAGTTCCTTACTGCCTAAGCTAAGCTTATCCCCTGTCTTTACAGTATTAAAATTCCAATCCTTATGATATTGTCCCTTTAGAGAACTAACAGCATTTTTTGTACAATATATAGGCGTGTCGGGTATTTCCTCCATAAGTCGCGACAAAGAACCACTGTGGTCTATTTCTCCATGGTTAACGATAACATAGTCTATCTCTTTAAGGTCAATTTCTTTTTTAAGGTTTTCTACAAATTCTTCACTATATGGGTTCCAAATAGTATCAATAAGAGCTACTTTTTCGTCTCTAATAAGATAAGAGTTATATGTAGACCCTCTATGGGTTGAGTATTCTTCCCCATGAAAAGTGCGAAGCTCCCAATCCCTTTTCCCAACATATGTTACACTGTCTGTAATTTTAAAAGACATATAATCAACCCCTTCTTAGTTTTTATCTATTTTAGTATATATTGAAAATCTAATTCCTATTCATGCTTTTATTGACACATACGTAAAAAAAGTATACAATGGTTAAAATTTAAGTAGAAAGGAGCTTTAAGATGAGCTTTAAATACATAAGAAATATTCCTTCCGCAGAAGAGATTATAAGTGAAATTCCTTTACCTAAAGAATTAGGCATTCTTAAACAAAAAAGAGATGAGGAAATAAAAGCTGTAATAGAAAAAAGTTCCAATAAATTTATCCTAATAATCGGTCCTTGTTCTGCCCATGATGAAGATGCTGTTTGCGATTATATCGGCCGTCTTGCTAAGGTACAAGAAAAAGTACAAGAAAAAATTATTATTATACCTAGAATATACACTAACAAACCACGAACTACCGGCGAAGGATATAAAGGGATGCTTCATCAACCGGATCCCATGGATAAACCAAATATTCTAGAGGGACTTAAGGCAATTCGAAAAATGCATATACGGGCCATCAGTGAATCTTACTTAACCCCTGCAGATGAAATGCTCTATCCGGAAAACTATACCTATCTTCAGGATGTCCTAAGCTATGTGGCAATAGGTGCCCGCTCTGTAGAAGACCAACAGCACCGCCTAACAGTAAGTGGTATGGACATTCCTGTAGGTATGAAAAACCCCACTAGTGGAGATACTTCCGTTATGTTAAATTCCATTCAGGCTGCGCAGCATGGTCATACCTTCCTCTATCAAGGTTGGGAAGTTAAGACTAGTGGCAATCCCCTTGCCCATTCTGTTTTAAGAGGTGCAGTGAATCATTATAGTACTAATATACCAAATTATCATTATGAGGACATGATGAATCTTGCTAAAGATTATGAAGATAGGGGGCTTACTAACCCTACTATTATCGTTGATACCAATCATGCCAATTCCATGAAAAGATTTAAGGAACAACCCCGTATTGTAAAAGAGGTCCTATATAGTAGAAGACATTCTCCAATTCTAAAAGATATGGTAAAGGGGCTTATGATTGAAAGTTATATAGAAGAAGGAAATCAAAATGCCAATGAAAGAGTCTACGGTAAATCCATAACTGACCCTTGTCTTGGCTGGGAAGACTCTGAAAAACTTATTTATTATATTGCTGAAAATTTATAATACCCAATGCTTAAAATAGCTAATCCAATCCACTGTAATTTTGTAGTCAATGCCTGACAATATTAGGCATTGACTATTTTGCTATATAATGCATTATCTCCTCTAGATAAATCCACATGAAAACCAGCGTTTTCAATTCTTTTCTCAATGCATTTTCTGCACTCTGCTGCCTCATCTCCAGTACATATCTTTCCATCATAAAGGGAATATTTCTCCCTTATACCGATGGGGGATAAATTGGGCATTACTACATTGGCCCCTGCCCTTAAAGCCTTTTCCCTTCCTGTTGCATCTAAGGTTCCTAGGGCTGTGGTTGCCGGTAATAAGACACTAGGGAGTAAAAGACGAATAATCGCAAGCAGTATAACAGTCATTTCGGTGGTTCCTCCTTCTTTCTTGGAAAGGGAAGTTTCCTTATGAGGAATAAACGGACCAACTCCTACCATATGGGGATTAAGTTCTTTTAAAAATCTTAAATCCTTTATATAATGCCCATAGGCCTGGTCTGGAAGTCCTACCATAAACCCTGCCCCCACCTGGTATCCTATTTCTTTTAGATTCCATAGACATTTTATTCTATTTTCAAAATTGCCCTTTGGATGAAGAGTTTCATATAGTTTCTTATCTGCTGTTTCATGTCTTAGAAGATATCTGTCTGCCCCTGCGTCATAATATCTTTTATAGGATTCATAGGATTTTTCTCCTATTGAAAGGGTTATTGCACATTCAGGGTATTTATTTTTAATGGTATATACCATTTTTAATATCTTTTCATCGTTATAATACCTATCTTCTCCCCCTTGAAGTACAAAGGTTTTATATCCTAAGTTATAGCCTAGTTCACAGCATTCAAGGATTTCTTCAATGGATAACCTATACCTGTCCACGTTTTTATTGGAAGCCTGAATTCCACAATATACACAATCTCTGCTGCAATAATTTGTAAATTCTATTAACCCCCGTAAATATACCTTATCCCCATAATATTTTTCCCTAGTCTTCCTAGCCTTTTCCTTTAAATATTTAGTATTCTCTTCATCTATACCCTTAAAAAGTTTAAGTAATTCCCCATCATCTAAATTATTAAGTTCATATAATTTATCAATTAAACCTTTCATAAAGCACCCCCGGTATTTTCCCATTGCTCCATTACGGTTCTAACCTTTATCCTTTGTTCTATGAATTCTTTTTTTAAATCCTCTTTATTTACTTCTACTGGTTCATGAATACATACTTTTATTTCATTAAAGGGAAACGGAATAACAAATTTATCCCACCTTTTGTTTAAGGATATTTTTCTTCTTACCCTGATGGATAAAGGTACAACTCTTCTTTTAGAAAAGAGAGCAACTGCGAAAGGAAAGATTTTAGGTTCATGAAAAGGCCCTAGGGGGCCATCAAAGGTAATTGCCACACTGGAGTTCGCCTCTTCCCTAATGATACTCCTAATCTTCAGAAAAAAATTCCCCCCCGATGGTTCATCTGGAACACGAATAGGCACATAACCAAAACTTTTACATATATTTGATATATAATTTCCCCTAGGGTCTTTGGTGGTAACTACACACAGCCGCTCTCCTTTTAATAAAGGGTAAAAAGAATAGCTAGAACCATGCCAAAATGAAAAGATAAACTTTTCTTCATGATTGGATTTAAGGTATTCACCATTACCGCTTAACTCAATTTTACTAGTAGCATAAACCAAACGTATATAGACTATAAATATGACACTAATAATCTTTTGAAACAAATCATGTACTTTTTTCATGCCATCCTCCCTGTCAGTAATACAACTCCTATCTCTATAGATATATCAATCTAAACTTTTTCTAATAGAAAGAGCATTTTCTTGTTCCCTTATAGTCTTATGATATACCCTAGATGCTTTTTTTGCCATTTCTTCGATAGAAAACCCTTTTGAGAAATCATATGCATTTTTACCCGTCTTAACCCTTAAATCTTCGTCTTCTACCAACTCTATTACCTTTTCTCCCCATTCCTTGATATTTGCCTTTGTTTTGTATCCATTCTCGCCATCTATAATCATGTCATCGGTTCCACTAGAACGAACTGCAACTACTGGACACATTCCTGCCATAGCTTCTAGAAGAACCATACCCTGAGTTTCAGAACGGGATGCAAAGACAAAAATGTCAGAGGCTCTATAGTAAAATGCTATTTCCCTAGGTTCTACTTTTCCTATCAGTAAAATCGTGTCTTGTAGATTGTAGTCATCTATTACTTGTTGTAATTTTTGCTTTTCGGGCCCATCCCCTATAATAATGCATCTTACATCTTTTTTAGTTTTTTCTCTAATATACTTGATACCATCTATAAGAAAGTATAAGTTCTTTTCTTTAGTCAATCTAGATACGGAACATAATAACACTTCATTTTCAACATACTTTTTCTTTATTTCTTTGACTCTTTCCATATTTATATTTTCATATTGTTCAAATTCAATCCCCGTCGGTAGGACTTCTATGGGTCTTGTCACCCCTATATGTTCAAGATATTCCTTGGCACTTCCTGTCGGCGCAATGATTGTACTGCATCTTTGAGCAAACTTCCTTATTATTTTATGAGGAATCTTACTTTTAAAAAGCTTACCACCAACCGGTAGATTATGAACATATTTTTCATATCTTGTATGGTATGTAAGAACCGTAGGAATATTATATTTCCTTGCAAGCTTCAGTCCCTTGTGGCCGATGCCAAAAGGATGATGGATATGAAGTATATCTATATTACGCATAGAAAATTCCTTTTCTATTTCTGGCAGGAAAACATTAACTATAGGAAAATCAAATTGATTGGTTTCGTAGTATGTAATTAATTTGCATCTGACAACACTATCTTCATCGTCTTCCCATTTCTGGGGGTATTCTGGGGCAAATATGTATACTTTATGGCCTTGTTTTCTAAGTCCCCTTGAAAGTCTTTCTATAGAAATTGGAACTCCTCCCACGAAAGGAAAATAATTATTTGTAAACATTGCTATATTTAATTTTTCACCTTGATAGTCATCATCTTCCGAATAATCAAAGTCCCTATAATAATCAACTTCTCCTATGACCTTTTTATAAATGAACAGTATTGCTAAAGACAATACAAATAATCCTATTAGAAAATTGATAAAGTTTATCTTAAACAATGAATAAAAATAAGCTGCTTTGCTACTTAAAACGCTCTTTAATCCTTTTTCTTCTCCCTTGCCTATTTTCTTAACTTGACATTCAACCTTATCAAGAGAAGGCTTTACCTTAACATAATGATAAAAGCTATTTTGATTACCTAAAACAAGAGGGCCCCCTCCTCCGCCAGTGATGTAATAGGGGACCTCGTTGATTATTTCTTCGTGATACACCCCTATACTTGATGAAAATACCCCATTAACTTTATATTTTGTAAAAGAATCCATTAAAAATTTACTATATGCCGCATCGGAAATATATAAATTATTATGTACAGGATAATCTATTTGATTTGGCTTATAGGGCGATTTGCTTATAAATACAAATTTATTTTTATATTTATTTCCCTCTTCTAGCTCCCTTATAAGCCATTCTTTTTGCCAAGACATTGAAGTCTTTTCCGTAGCATCGATAAAAATATAATAACTATCCCCCGCACCAAAAGAAAAATATAGAGGACCAAAATATTCGTAAAATCTAAATGCACCTTCCCCCGATACCTCTCCTTCTCCTATAGCCATGACGAAAGGAACACCTAACTTATTGATACTTTTATTCAAAACCCTATATTTATTATTAGAACCATCTACTACAGCGTTACCTGCAGAGATAACAAAATCTATATCATCATCCTTAATCGTTTTTATAATACGTTTATCAAATACCTCCACAGAACTTTTTATATTTCCTATTACTGCAAAAGTTATATCTTCTTTATTTTTGGATAATCCTTGTATTCTTTTAATATTACTATAGTTTAAAGAACATAAATCTGTATTAGAAAAATAAGTGCATACTCTAAAAGATATAAGTACCGCTAATATAGCTGCATTTGCCCATAAATAGACCCTTGTTTTCTGCCTATTTTGCATTGATATAGCCTCCTGGAAAACCACTTTTAAACATTTCTTTATAAAATATAATACCGCCTATTACCATACCTATATAAACCGTAACAAACCTCCATGTAAAAGTTAAAGAGATAATATCCCCCCGTTTGATAAAGTTTGAATAAATTAAGGTATACCCCCCTTCTGCAATTCCAGATGCTCCTGGAGTAATAGCAAAGTACATAATAAAAGTAATAAGGACCTGAAAAGAAATAATGCTTATAACAGGGATATGATATCCCAATCCATTAATAAGTACCACTGAAAAATAAAAAAGAGTAAATAAATATATAATGGCAAATCCTATAGATAATAAAATATATTTCGGCTCTCCCTTAGCAAAACTTTTAATGCTATTTGAAAATGTATCTATTTCTTTATAAAGAGAACGGCTCCATTTTTTATTTCTTCTATTGCTGATTAATTTTTTTCTTTCCAAAAAATTAAAGCTACTAAATATTATTCCCTTAATAATTTTAGTTCGATAAATAAACTTATAACATATGTAAATTAAAACAAAATATATAAAAATAATTAAAAAGACATATACAATTCCTCCGCCTTTTGAAAAGATATCAATCAAACTTTTTTCAGTAAATATAATTATGGGTGTCGTAATAAGAAAAAACACAGTAGCTATAACTGTTCTTATAGTAGTCGCAGCTGTAGAGTTTCCTATAGATATTCCTTTTTTATTCAAAAAATAAATCTGTGCAAAACCTCCGCCTGTAGCAAAAGGAGTAATATTAGATATAAATATATTTATGAAAACTAGTTTTAAAACATACAAAAAAGATATTTTAATATCCAAGGCACGGATAATATAAAAAAGCCTAAGAGCATCAAAAACATAATACATTATAAGCATTATACCAATAATATATAAAGTTTCATACCTAAACTTCCTTAATTCAAGAAAGGAAGTACCGTCCCCAAAATGTTGATATAAAAATATTAAGGATAAAATAGAAGTTCCTATGAAAAAAAATGCAAATATTATATAGGCCCATTTCCTAGGTGGCACAATGTGAGTCATCTTTACAACCCCTTTTTATTTATTATATCTATAATAATATGTATGTTTCCACATTTCAACATATTATATAAACAAATGCAAATTAAAAAACAGTCAATTATTCTATAATCATTGACTGTTTTTAAAGTTAATTGCTATTATTACCATAGTAATCATTTCCTATAGGTTCATCTGGGATAACTAAGACACATATAATATATGCTAAGACCCCACTACCACCAAATAATATAAACAAAATCCATAGAATCCTTACTAGAGTCGGGTCTAGTCCAAGATATTTCCCTAAACCTCCGCAAACACCACTAATTTTTCTATCAATTGTTGATTTATACAATCTCTTTTCCATTTTCATACACTCCTATTTCATATTTTATTGCCTTATTTATATTATATACGTATTAAATAATAATAAGTTTACTTAATACTACTTTTTTCATCTTTCTCTTTTTATCTTTTTCATATATAATAAAAAAATGCATAAAAAATTAAATTATCTAGAAAGATGAAAATACCATGAAAAAAATAATAATAGACATAGAATTTTATAAACGCCTCTTTACTTTAGCTCTCCCTATTGCTATACAAAACTTTATTTCTTCCTCGTTAAATATGGTAGACACTCTTATGATTGGGAAAATAGGTGAAACTCCTATAGCCGCCGTGGCACAAGCTAATAAGATTTTTTTCTTATTTACCTTAATTTTATTTGGAATCAATAGCGGGGGCTCTAGCTTTACAGCACAATTTTGGAGTAAAAAAGATATAAAAGGGATAAGAAAAGTCCTGGGAATATGTCTGGTGTCAGGGGGAATAGCTGCAATAATTTTCTCTATTGGGGCAATATTTTTTCCCAAAGAGTTAATGTATGTTTTCGCAAAAGATACCGAAGTAATAGATTTAGGAAGCCAGTACCTAAGAATTGTTGCATTTAGCTATCTCATTACTGCCATTACTTTTTCCTACTCTATTCTCCTTCGTAGTACTGGAGAAGCTGTCATTCCTATGGTAATCAGTATGATTTCACTTGGGGTGAATACCTTATTAAATTGGACATTTATTTTTGGTCATTTTGGATTTAATCCCATGGGGGTTAGGGGAGCAGCAATTGCTACCGTTATTGCTAGAGTAGTCGAATTAGGGTTGTTTTTATGGATTGTATATAAAAAAAATACTTCCCTCGCAGCTTCTTTTAAAGAAATGATAGATATCTCTTCTGATTTTATGAAAGCCTTCTATAAAACGACTATATTTGTTATTTTAAATGAATTTATTTGGGCTCTAGGGACAACTCTTTACTCCATCGCTTATGGTCGAATGGGTAAGGAAGCTGTTGTTTCTATCAGCATTTCTAGTAATGTAGAGCAAATCGCCATGGTCATCTTTTTTGGTATAAGTAGTGCCTGTGGGGTCATGTTAGGAAATGAAATCGGATATGGAAATGAAAAAAAGGCATTTTCCTATGCCAAACGTTTTGCCATTATAGGACCTATTCTTGCTCTAATCATGGGGGTTATCGTAGTAATAACTTCTCCTCTTATTTTATCTATATTTAATATTTCTCAGAATGTTTATTTAGACTCTACAAAGATAATAGCAATCTTTGCTCTGATATTACCCTTTAAGGTATTTAATCTATTTACCGTAGTAGGAATCTTAAGAAGTGGCGGAGATACAACCTATGGATTAGCTATGGATGCTGCTGGAGTATGGCTTATCGGGGTTCCCTTTGCCTTTATTGGAGGGCTAGTTTTAAATCTTCCTATTTATTGGGTATTTGCCTTGGTATCTTCTGAAGAACTTTTTAAAGCCATATTTGGTCTTCGTAGATTACTTTCAAAAAAATGGATTCACAATTTAGTGAATCACATGGGATAACATACTTACTCTCTCCATTTAAGAAACTTTTTTTCTAGTATAAGTACCGCCTTGTATAATAGGGCAGCTAGTATAATAAGTATAACAATGCTCGTCATTACCCAATCTAATTTAAAGATTTGGCTGCCATATATAATAAGATAACCTAACCCTGATTGAGCTACTAAAAACTCTCCTACCATAACACCTACAAGAGATAAACCAACATTTACCTTTAGGGCATTAATAATGGTTGGAACATTAGCGGGAAGTATTACCTTGTTAAGGATATCTTTTTTACCTCCTCCAAATGTTTCAATCAATTTTATTTTATCATGGTCCACTTCTAAAAAACCACTCAAAACTGTTAGGGTAGTTACGACTATAGACATTAATATGGCTGTAAATAAAATAGACTTCATATTATTACCCATCCATACTATAAGAATGGGAGCTAATGCTGTCTTAGGAAGACTATTAATAATAACAAGATAAGGATCAGAAACCTTTAGGACAAAATTATTCCACCATAATAAAACTGCTATGGCTGTACCAAGAAATGTACTCAAGAGAAATCCTAAAACTGTTTCAAAAAGGCTAACACCTGTGTGAATGAACAAGCTCCCGTCTAATATCATATTCCAGGAAGTTTTTAGAATTTTACTAGGTTGACTAAATATGAATGGATCAATCCATTTGAAATATGCTGCTACTTCCCAAATTAAAAGCAATCCTACCAGTATAGAGACTTGTGTAATTTTAACAGCTATCCTCGTTTTTTTTATTTTATTCATATACTTAAGATGTTCATTTGAATAAACACTATTGCTGCTCTTCATCAGACTTCAACTCCTTCCACATAAGGTTAAAGTATTCCCTGAATTCAGGGGCTTCCCTAGATTTAAGTGGAGTTCTATCATCAATAGACAACTTTATTGGGTGAATCGCTTTAATCTTAGCCGGCCTTTGGGTTAATACTATTACTTTATCAGCCATGCTTATAGCCTCAGAAATATCATGGCTAACCAGTATAGCAGTCTTATTCTCTTTCTTGATAATGCTCCCTATTTCATCAGCTACACTTAGCCTAGTTTGATAATCTAATGCCGAAAATGGCTCATCTAAAAGAAGAATGTCTGGTTTTACTGCAAGGGTCCTAATAAGTGCTGCCCTTTGCCTCATTCCTCCCGATAATTCTGAAGGAAAATGATTTTCAAATTCTCCTAATCCATACATATTTAAGAGTTCCTTCGAATACTTTTTACTTTCTTCAGTTAGCTTATTTTGGATTTCCAGACCTAGAAAGACATTTCTAAGAATTGTCCGCCATTCAAATAAATGATCTTTTTGAAGCATATACCCGACCCTAGAAGACGTACCCTTTACTACTTTTCCAAAAACCAATGTTTCCCCCGCAGAAGGCTTTATGAGCCCTGCAATTAAGGATAAAATGGTTGATTTACCACATCCACTAGGACCTATAATACTTATAAATTCCCCCTTGTTAATGGTAAAACTGAGGTTATCTATGGCCTTTGTTTCTCCCGAAGGGGTATGGTAATTTTTTACAATCGATTTTAATTCTACGACAGGCTTCATATTATCTGCCTCCCTAAAATAAGTGTTTCAATAACTAATATATTAAAATAAACGATTAAATGTGACAATTTTCCAAATTAAATAAGAGTTACTCTTAGATGTAAAAAGGTTTTTATCTAAGAATAACTCCTATTTGTAATACTACTAATCTTCTTGTTTTTGAACTATTAGGGATGCAGTGCTAGCTATTTCTTCAGATTGGGATGTAATTTCCTCGGTGCTTGCAGCAATAGTCTGAATAGCTGAGTTTATTTCCTCCATTTTACTTAAGAAAGATTGGGACATAAAGATAATCTTTTGTAAATTTGGAAGGGTTGAACGATTATTATTTTGGGCAGTTTCTGCTGATAACTTAGTTTGTTCTGCTAGTTTCCTTACCTCTTCTGCTACAACGGCAAAGCCCCTTCCATGTTCTCCTGCCCTAGCCGATTCTATGGAGGCATTAAGGGCAAGTAAGTTCGTCTGCTCAGATATACTTACGATAACATCTGATGTTTCTACATATTTGTTAATGTTTCTTTGTATCAAATCTACTATTTCTCTTAACTGTTGTACCTGTTCAACCACATCATTGGTTTCACCACTTATGGTATTTACTACTATCGCAGTATCTTCGCTGGCCTTTGTAACCTGTTCTAGCGCTTGGGTTATTAGTTCAACATTATCTTTTAGATCTTCAGCTTCTTTCTTTCTATCCAGACTCATCTTATTTACTTCTCTAAACATTCTTTCTACTTCTTTATTCTTTTCCTCTATCTTCTCATTTTCCAATTCCACCATTTTTTTATTATAATGAATACAATTCTTTTCATAATTTAATCCTTTAGCAATAGCTCCTGCCATTTCTAGGCAAGTCTTATATCCACAGGAGGAACAATCTATGGATTTTTCACTATCAGTTTCTTTCATAAGCTTATTAAAGGCTGCATTTATTTCTTCTTTTTTCACTTCATATACTTCTATGGGTATTAAATCATATTCCCTTTCGAAATCTATAATGTTCAAATTCTTATCAAAGTACTTAAATAAATCAGATTTCTTCTTTCTAAGTCCCTTTGATTCTTTAATGGTCGCTAGTTTTTTATTGTGAAGTATCAAATCAGCATTATCTACAGTTTCTTGCTTTGAAGTTCCTGTTCCAAAATTGCACCCATGTCTACAGTTTAAGATATCCACCAAAAGAGGAAGTTCCTTCCCCTGTCCTATCCTTTGTTGATAGGCATTTAGATATCTATAGGCATCCCCCTGACCCTCTATTTGCCTTATCCATACTTGGCCATTTAAATGGAATTCCACATTTTCCCTTAGGCCTCCATGCCTAGGAAAAATGGCCCCTAGTTCAGTTTTAATACCATCAAATTCACATTCTGGATACTGGGATAAATCAATATTATTACTTATATAATTGATTAACTTCTTAAAGGTAATATTATACCTGATGATGCCTTTGGTATTTTGATCCTCTATTTCATCCTTTTTAGCAATACATGGTGAAATAAAAGCAAAAGAGTCTTCTATTTTTTCGTACTTTCTCATATATACAGCTGCACACATCATAGGACTATGTATCGGGGCCAATTTTGGTAATAACCCCGGCTGATATCTTTCGATATAATTAACTATAGCAGGACAGGGTTGTGATATAGTTCCTGAAAGCTTTTTCTCATGAATAGCTTTTAAATAAGCCCATGTAGTAATGTCTGCCCCAAAAGATGTATCATATATATAATTTATTCCTACGGCCTTAAAATACCCAAATAACTTTTTGTAGTTTTCAGGAAAATTGGTTCTGATAGATGGGGCAACGATTAAGGATATCTTTTTGCCTTTTTTTAGGTCTTCAAAAAAAGCATCGGTATCATCATAATAATCCCTGGCATCATGGGCACATGCATCTATACAATTCCCGCAGTGAATGCATTTTTCTCCATTAATCACAATTTTATTTTTACCATTCACCTCTTGTGCCAAATTAGCTTCCGGAATCGGACAGGCAGAAATACACCTATTGCAACCAATACAATTATCATTAGTAAAAATTAAAGAAGTACCCATTATATCTCCCTCCGTATACTTTCATAATTTTAATAGCTTTACCGCATTTATTCCAAAAATCCTTTCTTTTTCTTCGTCTGTTATTGAAAGCCTTTTTATAAATCCTACTTCTTTTTCTTGTTCTCCCCATGGGGAATCAGTACCAAAAATAATTTTCTTTGCTCCATGATTCCTAATAAGCCTTTCCATAAAATCCATATTCATGGCATGAGAAGTATAGGACGTATCAAAATATATGTCTTCTCCCAAAAGATATTCTTCTACTTCTTCCCATAGTTTATAGCCTCCCATATGGGCTGCAATAATCTTTCCTCCTTTCATATTATTCAATACCGTTTTTAATCTTTTAGGAGTGCAATGACAAGGCTCTGGCAAGCCTATATCTATTCCCGCATGAAATAAAATAACCATATCTTTTTTAATTATTTCTTCATAAAGTTTCATAAGTTTTATATCATCAACATAAAACTTTTGATAATCAGGATGTAATTTTATGCCCTTAACTCCAAGGGATGCTAATTTATTTATTTCCTCCTGCCAATCATCATATTCAGGGTGAATTGTTCCAAAGGGTATAATCTTTGAATCCATAATTGATTCTATCCATGAATTAATTATGGGGGTTTGTTGTGGTTTCGTTGCAATGGGTTGTATAACACTTATATCAATCTTGCTTTTTTCCATGGACCTTTTTAAATCGGATATTGTTCCATCTGTGTATGCCTTAACATTAGCTTCTTTTTCCAAGACTTGAACTGCTTTTTTAGCAATTTTGTTATCAAAGCAGTGGGTATGTATATCAATTATCATAATGCTTTCTCCTTAGCTTGATTACTTACTATTTTATTACTTTTAGTATATTCTGTCAAATTAAACTAGAATAAAATAACCCCCTTTCCTTGAAGAATAGGGGGGTGCTTACTCTATGTATCATAGCCCGAAGCTTATGGCTAAGCCTTTATCCACTTTATGCATTAAATCCTTATTTAGGTGGCAAATCTTTTCTTTTAGCCTTTTCTTATCGATGGTTCTAATCTGTTCTAATAAAACCACTGAATCCTTTACCAAATCATAAGAGGTTGCATCAACCTCTATATGAGTAGGTAGCTTTGCTTTATTAATCTGGGAAGTGATTGCCGCACATATAACTGTGGGGCTATATTTATTACCGATATCATTTTGTACAATAAGTACTGGCCGCACACCTCCTTGTTCAGATCCGACAACTGGACTTAAATCAGCATAAAAAACATCTCCTCGTTTAACTACCACGTCACTCACACTCCGCAATTTGTTCAAAAAACTGCTCAACCTCTCTTTCAGCTTCAAAGCAGTATTCTGATAACCCTAAATTAATTTCTGCCATTTCTATATATCCTTTAATCATGACATCTTTTATCTGCCCTTTGGGACTGTGATTTTTATTTGCTATCCATTCATCCATATTAGAACTTTTTTTCATGTTGATTACCTTTTTTCCTCTTGACACTGCAAATCACTCCCTTTAAACCGAGTTTATATTTTTCACTCAATCGGAAGATAATTTATTTGCACATATATCTATCTCATATCTTTGCCCATGAAATAGGTTTTTATGCAATGTTTTCTATAAACCCTAGGTATTCTTTTTCCTATCATACATACAACTTCATAATTTATTGTTCCTATGCTTTCGGCGATTTCCTCGGCAGAAATTATTTTATCTCCCTGCATTCCTATTAAAACTACCTCATCCCCAGCCTCTACACCGGGAATATGGGTTACATCAACCATAAATTGGTCCATGCATATATTTCCAATGATTGGAGCATAAGCCCCCTTTATCAATACTCTGCCTATGGATGATAATCTTCTAGAATACCCATCGGCATATCCTACAGGGATTGTAGCGACCTTTGTCTTTCTATTAGTTATGAATTTTCTCCCATAACTAATAGGAACATCTTCCCCTACTTCTTTTACATATACTACTTGAGACTTTAATGTCATTGCAGGTCTTAGGTTCAAAGTTTCTTTTTCAACCTCTTCTGAAGGATATAAACCATAGAGTATGATTCCAGGACGAATTAAGTCCATTTGCATATTCTTGTAGCTAATAAAGCCTGCACTATTAGAACAATGTTTAATAGGAATGTGAATGTTTAGTTCTTCCAACCTTCTAGTAAATGAAGTAAAATTTTCAAATTGTAGGTTAGTAAAGATTGTGTCAACTTCATCTGCAGAAGAAAAGTGGGTAAAAATACCCTCAATGTTGATATTAGGTAATTTGCTTATCTCTTCAATGAGATTCAAAGATGCTTGGTTGGGCTTAAGGCCTATTCGCCCCATCCCTGTATCGATTTTTATATGAATATTTGCTTCTTTCTTTTGTTTTAGGGCTGCATAAGAAATAGCCTCTGCCATTTCATAAGTAAATACAGTCTGTGTAAAATTAAAAGAAACAATTTCATTTGCCAGTTCAAGAGGAGTATATCCTAAAATAAGTATCGGTACATTAAACCCTTCCCTTCTAAGTTGTTTGCCTTCTTCTAAGATGGCAACTGCCAAACGCTCTACCCCGCTTTCTAATAATACTTTTGACACCTCGACAGCTCCATGGCCATAGGCATCAGCTTTGACAATAGCCATAATATTTGTGTCCTTAGTAAGGTTTTTTTGAATTTGATTTATATTGTGTTTGATAGCATCCAAATTAATTTCTGCAATTACACGGTAGTGTTCTTGTGTCATTTGTATCCTCCCCTAAAACACCTCATTGTCCTTCGTTGGATTTACTTATGCGAAAAATTCTATCCTCAAGCTTAATATTATACTTAAATTGTTCATATTTAACAATGATTCTTTCTTTTCCCTCTATATCATATACTATCAACTTGTTAGGTTCTAAAGTTTTATTTGAAACCCATAATTTTTCCGTAGCAAGATATTTACCGCCCTCAGGGATTACAGCTTCCAAAACAGAATATTCCTCATCGTTTATGTTAAAGACTTCTAAAGTTACTTCCTCAGATTGAAGATAGTTTTTAAGAAATACTCCTAAAAATATTTCGTTTCGATTTTTCGATTCTGGGATTTCATCAATGACCTCTCCATTTATTCGGGGATTATATTGCATCACCTTTTCTCCATCATATACAGTTACTAGGCCTTTTACCTCCTCGGGAGCAATCATTTCAACTCTATACTCCCCCGTAGTTCTATAATACTGCTTTGTCTTATATGTATTTTCCCCCTTATTGGAAATATAAGTTAAATCAGCAATGCATCCATAGGTTTCCATAGTCATTAGTTTGTCATTAATTTCTTCTATAGGTGACTTTTGAACCTTTTTAGGAGCACAGGAGGTAAGAATAACACATCCCATAGTAACTGCTAAAAATAAGGCTTTTAATTTTTTCACGCAATCCCCCCATAAAACTATAAGATTGTCTTTAACATATCAGCTCTGCTTATAATGCCTATTAGCTTTCCTTTCCCATCAACTACCGGTACACGGTTTACACCCTTTTCCACCATGATTTTTGCAATTTCTTCGACTGGAGCCTCCTCAGTAATGGTATAAACATTCTTTGTCATGATTTCTTCTGCAACAGTCGCCGCTAATTTTCTTAGCTCTTCATCATATTGTTTTACTCCCTCTACGAATATTATACTCCCCAAAAACTCTACATATGACGGAAATCTTGGTTCTTTATCCTTAACCAATAAATCTTTTTCGGTAACTATGCCAATCACTGTCTTATCATCTTCCACAACCGGAACTCCACTTATCTTATTTTCAAATAATATTTTAGCAACCTCTTCTATTCGTGCATCTCTTTTTACATACATTACATTTCTTTGCATAATATCTTTAGCTTTCATATTACATCCTCCTAATTTTCATAGTATAGTTTAATTGCTTTTGGAATGCAATTACATATATCCCCTGCTAGCATTCCATGTAAACCTAATTCATTGGCTACTAAATCCCCCGCCTTGCCATGTAAAAATGTTCCTAATACCGCTGCCTTATAGGGATTCATTCCTTGGGCAATCAACCCCGAGATAATCCCAGTTAACACATCTCCTGAACCTGCAACAGCCATTCCAGAATTTCCTGTTGTATTAATGTATATTTCTCCATCGGGATGTCCTATTATAGTTCTAGCATCTTTTAACACCAAAATTATATTCCACCTATGGCAAAATTCCCTTACAATTTCTATGGGTTCTGATAATATTTCTTCAATGCTTTTACCTGTTAATCTTCCCATTTCTCCTGGATGGGGTGTCAGAACAACAGGTACCCTTAAGTTTTTTAACATATTAATATTTTTTGCAATAGCATTAATCCCATCTGCATCAACTACCAAGGGAACAGTTGTATTTGTAATAAGTTTTTCCATAAACTTTACGATTTCCAAAGTTTGCCCCATCCCTGGCCCTACGGCTATTACTGTAGCCTTTTCAAGTTGAGATTTTATTGTATCAAAACTCTTTTCACATATCTTTCCACTGTCCTCTGGGAGAGGGGTAGTAATTGCTTCCGTCAACTTTTCTTCTAAAACATAGTTTATACTCTCTGGAACGGCCAAATTAACTACACCGGCTCCAATTCTAAAGGCCCCTTTGCACGAGAGGGCTGCTGCCCCTGTCATTCCCTTTGATCCTGCAATCACTTGAACTCTCCCATAAGTTCCTTTATTACTTCTTGGCGGTCTCTTAGGAATAAGGCTTTTTATTTCTTCATTCTTAAGTACATTCATTTTTAATTCTATTTCATCTATCACTATTTTTGGAATCCCTATATCCCCAATAACTAATTCCCCTACACATTCTGTCCCAGGATATAAATAAAGGCCACTTTTAGGCAATGCCAAGGTAATCGTTTTATTAGCTTTTACCGCATTACCCAAAATAGCTCCTGTTTTAGAATCAACGCCCGAAGGAATGTCCACTGAAATAATATGTTTTCCGTAAAAATTAATTAAGTCAATTAGATCGCTAAAAACCCCCTTTATTTTTTTAGATAATCCTGTTCCAAAAATGGCATCTACTATGATATCGCTTTTTTGAATTAGGTTTGCAATTTCATCATCTATAAAAACTCCTTCTTTTAGTATCTCCATGGGTATTTGAAGGGTTCGAGCAATATCAAAATTCATCCTAGCATCACCTTTTAATAAAAGATAATCCCCGATAAAAATTATGGTCACATCTATATCTCGATTAAATAGATGCCTTGCAGCCCCAAGACCATCCCCACCATTATTTCCTTGCCCACAAATAATGGACACTTTGGGGTTTGTAATACCTCTTAAATCTTTTTTTATTTCATTCAAAATACATATAGATGCATTTTCCATTAACACAATCCCTGGTATGCCTATCTTATTGATGGTAATATCGTCTATGACTTCCATTTCCTTTCCACTACATACCTTCATAACTTCCCCCCCCTCTTAGCTAATGCGTAAGCTACTGCATAATCCCTACAATGAGATATACTAATTAAAACATCTGCAATGTTTAACTCATTAAATATTAATCTAGCATTACTATATGAATTTACATAGGGCTTACCTTTTTTATCCCTAAGGATTTCTATATCCTGTATCCCAAATCCTCTAAATCCTGTTCCCATTGCCTTAACTACTGCTTCCTTAGCAGCAAAAGTGCCTGCTATAGTCTGAATACTATTATTTTTATCCTTAAATAACTCCTGTTCTTCTTTAGTAAAGCATTTATTTGTAAATTTAGGATTTCTTTTGATAGCCTCCTCTATTCTTCTAATTTCGATTATATCCGTTCCTATACCTACAATCATTTTATCACCGCCAATAATGTTTATCTAAATACTCAATAAATTCCGCTCCTATCAAATTATGTAGGTAAGTATAGATTTGTGTTGCTTTCTCCTCGTGAAACACCTTTTTTTCTAACTTCTTCTTTAATTTTTCCCTTGTTTCCTCAATCCATGAGTTTAATTCATTCAAATATTCCTGATGTTCTCGCATCTCTTTATAGCATACCTTAACGCTTTCTCTCAAAAGCTTTCCATTAGTTTCTTCTATTTCTTTAGGAATCTTATCTAGCCTAACTTGAATTTCTTCTATTTTTCTATTTATCTCTAAAATATTTCTTTGGTTTCTTTCCATTTCTTTTTTAGCTCTTTCATTCTCATTGGTAAATACCTCTGTAGTAAGTTCTAGTATCCCATCCATCATTTTTTTCTTTAACTTCAAGTAATCCTTAAGATTATTATTTAACTGCCCCTGTTGTTTAAGTAAGGTGCTTAATTTTCCCTCTAATATCAGTATTGTTCTTGTTTTCTTATCAGGAGGAAAGATATTATGCCAAACATTATCTAGAATTAGGATAGGGACATTACTCTTTTTTAATAATTCTAATTTTAATTTTGGCTCCTTTTTATTCCACGGTAGATTCATCATTCTCCCCCCCTATCCTACGCCTCTTATAAAATGATATGGTATCGAATCCTAAGTCTTTCCAAAATACTTGGGCACCTTTGTTTCCAATACCAACATGAAGATTAATAAAAGCAATTTCTCTTTTTTCAAATTCCTTTATAATAGCATTTGCTAATAAAGTAGCATAACCCTGTCTCCTAAACTTTGGATTTATATAGATTTCTTCTATATTTCCTTCATATACTATATCGTATAGTGGTGGGTTTCTTCGTACACTTCCCCTAATATAACCTAAAATAATATCGTTTGATTCTACAATATAAATAATAATACGTTCACTTTCAATAGCCCATTGTAACTCTTTTGTTTTTTCTTCCCTCCATACACCGGATAATGGATAAACAACTCTTTTACCCATATGAGATATGATTAATTCTTTCCATAAGGCAAATAAAGGATTTATATCTTTTATATCGGCTTTCCTTATATTGACCATATCTTTTCACCACTTTATTATGTTTATTTTTATTTTATCATTGAATTAGATAAATTAACATAAAAAACTCCGATTTACCCGGAGTTTTTTATTAATCTGTAAAATCCAATAATTTATAAATTATCCTTGCAGCCTCTGCCCTAGTAGTTGTATGAAAGGGCTTAAAGGTACCATCTAAATATCCATCCATAATGTAATAATATGTTGTTATAGCAAACTCCTTTTTGTGCTTTATATTTTTTGTATCCGAAAACCTTCCAGAATAATTAACAGATTCCCCATAGCCTAGCCCCTTAAGAATTTTCCCTACCATAAAGGCTACTTCTTCTCTTGTAATAGCCTCATCAAAATCTAAGTTTCCATAATCATGGCCATAATCTGCAGTTGTTATAAGATTTAATTTCTTAGCCCCTTCAAAATATCCTTCTTTTATAAACCAATGAGCATTGTTTTTTCCTCCAACTACTTTATAATCTATGGCTCTCATTAACATAGTCATAAACTCCGCTTTTGTTATTTTATTATTTGGCTTATAAGAACCGTCCTCATACCCCTTGGCTATTTTTTTGTCTATAACTGTTTGGATAGATTCCCTGGCCCAATGTCCTTGCGGTACATCCGTCATTCTATAAACTGAGTCTTTTTTCTCGTTACCAAAATTAAATTTCATAGGTTCTGTTGAAAAAATAAAGCCTTTAGAATCTTTAATGAAAAGCCTAAAATAATAGTCCCCTTTATACTGATCGTCTAATATTAATCTATTTGTGTCCTTATTATTAGAATTAATAGCACTACCTATGTAAGCTTTCATAGGTTCCCCTGTTAATACTGTTTTTATGGGTCTTGGAAAATTATTATCTTCCGCCGGGTAAGATACTAATGTGTATTCATATTCTTTATCGTTAAATAAAATTGGATTCCAAGAGATTTCATACTGCCAGTATCCGGGCATAACCTCCTTATATTTCTTAATTGTCAGGGTAGGCTTTATTGGCAATTTGGGGTCTATAGTAGTATATCCTGCTAATTCAAGCCAATAAAGATAAAGCCCCGGCACATCTGCTGCTAAGGGAATCGACAAGTTCTCCTGTGGAAGAAGATTAAAACTATTAGTAGAATAATAATACTCCTTTATATTATTATCCACTCTTTCTTGCACATCCTTGTAAACTATGGATTTTTTAGCTGTAGGAGAGCCAAAAAGCTGTACATAATCTTCTGCAGCAATCTCTGAAATATCCCATTCATGAATATACTCTACCGTATTAACTGAAAAATATTCCACATCTTTATTATCTAATAATCCCCTGATTTTTGCATAGTCCGTTTCTTTCCATTGATTGAAGTTTTTATTTTCCCCGGTTAACAGATAGTATAGTGTGAAATGATGCCCATATTCATGGGATAATACCCTTGCAAATTGAGATATATCCGTATACTGATTTCCATTAAATATTTCTATAGAGCGGCTCTTTTTATATATGTATTTTCCCTTATTATCAATTTCATAGTCTTCGTAATAACGACCTGCAACTCCATCAGGGGAATCGGGGTAAATGTATATAGTAGATAAGTAAAAAATTTCCTCTCCATGAAAATTTTCAAGAAGTTCTTCATAGATTGTTTTTAATTTTTCTACAGATGCCCAGTTTTTGGAAAAGCTAATAATCTTAATGCCAATTTCACCTTCATATATTCCAAGGGGAGATCCATAATTTCCTTCTTCCTTTGCCCAAAGATTATTAGTTAGTAAAAGCAGCACCAAGACAAATGCACTCAATCTAAAAACACACTTTTTCATCCTGTGACCCCCTAAAGTTTCTATATATCTATTTTTATGGATAAGCATATATCCATTGTAAAAGATAAATATTGAATTATTATTACAACTAGATTAAATATTATTATATATTTAATCCCCCACTCTTGTTTGTAAAGTTTATTTAAGCTTTCAATATAATATCACCGATACATATATAAATAGAAAATCCTAGGGTAAAAATCCCTATCTAATCCTACCCGGAATCCATATAAACTATTAGGAGTGAACTATTATGGCAAAAAACCAATCTTCATACAATATAAAATGGATATTGATTATTATTCTGTTTTCCTGCATATTGATTTTATCCTCTGTTTTTATTACCATTACTGTTATTTATCCTTCCCTATCTCCCTTTTCCCAGAAGGAAAAAGGCATTTCAATTAAAAAAATGTATGCTTCCATCCAATCTTCTGATGGGGAGAACCATAGCTTAGCTGTTGATTTTTACATTACTGTTTCTCAACCCAATATAACCGAATCACAAATAAAGGAATTAGAATCCTCTATATTAAGTATCATCCCTACCCTTGATTATAATAATATTACAAAAAAAGATGGAACCAATTATTTTATTGAGTCAATTAAAAAAGAGCTTAGAAACACTCCCTCAGGCAATTTTATTGATGAAATATATGTTTCTAATTTTATTTTAGATATTACAATTAGCAATGGAAAAAGTAAAAGAGACAATACAGATAATTTTGGTGAGATGTTTAAGAGCCGATAAAAAGCTAAGTTCAAACCGAACTTAGCTTTTTATCGTATTTATATATTAAAAATTACCGGGAAAAATCCTATTATAAATCCTAAAACGGCTCCTAGCCAGGTTATTGCCTTTAACTCCTTATCTACAACCGATAAAATGATTTTCTCTGCATAATCCGTTTCAAATTCTATAATCCTTTCCTCAACTATATGGGGAATGTTTACCACTTTAGTAATATCAGCGGAATGATTTATAACGAAATCCTTATAGAATTTCAATATCGACTCTTTAATTGTTTCTTCAGTGGAAGGTTGTAATCCTTCCATCCATTTAGAAATTGGCATTTGTAATATCTTTTCTAATTCCTTTGCAATAAGGTTTTTAACTAGCTGGTTTAATTCTTCTTTTTGTACCTTGTGATGTGTTTTAATCCACTTTTTAATATCATATAATATGCTAGGTTTAAATCTTTTAGCGATATCAAGGATATTCATATCTCCTTGGTAAGATAAATAATCCCTAAGTTTTGATTTGAATATATTTATGTTTTCGCCATCGCTTACATAGAAAATTATATTATCATATATTTTTTCTATTTTATCTTTTTCACTGATAAATTCAATCCTCTTTACCCAATACCCTATAGGCTTTTCTAGGATATAATTGATAAATTCTTCTATTTGCTTTATTATTTCTTTTTGATTTTCATCTTTTTCTATATATTCTCCGAGGTAATGAACGAGTTTATCATACACCCTTTTTTCATCAACAAACATAAGTCCTAATTTCCCTACATTAGCTTCAATGATGCCTACTAACAGTTTTTTGACTTTATCTTGTATTGAGGGTTTGTCCATATAACTTAATAAAATAGGCATATAGTTCGGAATTTGACTTTTAATCATATCCTTAATGCCACTACTTATGGCAGGGGGGATAATTTTAGATAAGGTTGCATCCTCTTGCCTAAGCTTATCTTTTGAACTTATTACCAGGTCAATCGCCCATTGTTTTAAGAAGTCATTTTTTATAAAGTCAATTTGTATCAGCCTATCTACATTAATATCTGCCACATTTTTATCTAATATTTTTTCTATTTGTCCTGTAATAAATTCCGCAACCCTATCCAGGGAATCTGGAGAACTAATCTTCTGTAGAATAAACCCCGCAAGGTAATCTTCTATCAGTTTTAAACTTTTTATTTTATCCTCTCCCAAGAGAAAGTCCAGCATTTCATCTATGCCTTCTTCTTTTTCTTTTAGATTGGAGAAAGTATTCGATATCCTATTATGGATACTTTCAACAGTCCTCTCCTCTATAAGAATTTTTACTATTGCATCTTCAGAAAGAAGATGTTCCCCTACGGTTACCCCTATTTTTTTTGCTATTTTGTCTTTTTCTTTAGGAATAAGTCCGGGAGTAAATGGAACTTTAATCCCTAACACCCTTTTTTCTTCGTGGGGTTTAAAAAGCATTTTTATCGCAAGCCAATTAGTAAAGTATCCTATTACACTTCCCGCAATAGGACTAATAAAAAAGTCAAATAGATTCATAGTTTACCCTTACACTTCCATTCATTTATACTATTTTTTTGATTCTGCTTCCTTTCTAAGCATCCTTCTATTAATTTTATAAGATAAAGTCATTAGACTATCGGATAAATGCACATCCTCTACTATGACATCAGGAGAAACTTCAATATCAACCGGTGAAAAGTTCCAGAGTCCTTTAATTCCCCATTTTGTTAAATCCTCTGCAACCTTTCTCACTCTTGTCTTTGGCAAAGTCAAATAAGCCACATCGATTTCATTTTCCTTAATAAAAGATTCCATTTCATCTATATCTCTTACCTCTATCCCTCTTATGGTCATCCCAATTAATCTTGGGTTAACATCAAATAAACCTTTAAGAATAAAGCCTCTTTGCTCGAACTTTATATAGTTTGCTAAAGCTTGTCCTAGATTACCTACTCCAACAATAATAACCTTATATGTATTGTTAATCCCTAATATTTTGGCAATCTCCTCGTATAAATATTCCACATTATAACCATATCCTTGTTGTCCGAAACCTCCAAAGTTGTTTAAGTCTTGACGAATTTGTGAGGCTGTAACCCCCATTCGTATACTAAGTTCCTTAGATGAAATCCGAGTAATATCATTTTCAAGGAGTTCCCCTAAATATCTATAATACCTTGGTAATCGCTTAATAACCGCTATTGAAATTCTTCTATTTTCGCTCAATCCCTATTCTCTCCCTTCAACAAAACTATGTCTAAAGTATAACATTCTTATAAAAAATATGTCAATCATACCTTTCTTTAATATGTATTTTTTGATATCATATTAAATATTATAGGTTTATATTTTAAAAACCTTACACTTTTATCCATATGTTAATAAATTGAGGTGTCAATATGATTCTAGCATGCAAAAATATAAATAAATCCTTTGGAACAGATATAATTCTTAAGGATATTACTTTTCAAATAGAAGAAAAAGAAAAAGTTGCTCTTGTAGGAATTAATGGTGCCGGAAAGTCCACACTATTTAAAATACTGGCCGGTGAAATCTCCTATGATAGCGGTGAAATTTTTAAGCCTAAAGAGGTATCCTTAGGATATCTTTCTCAAAATATGGAGATAAATACTAATAATAATATTTTTGATGAGATGCTTTTAGTTTTTCAAGATCTCATTGAAATGGAAGCAAACCTTCGTCTCCTTGAAAAAGAAATGAGTACCCATGGAAATGATACCCTAACTAACCTCATGAATCAATATTCTACCCTACAACATCAATTTGAAGAAAAAAACGGCTATAGCTTCAAAAGCCAAATCAGAGGCGTGTTAAAGGGATTAGGTTTTAGGGAAGAACAATTTACACAACCTGTATCTATCTTATCCGGTGGGGAAAAAACCCGGATTGCCTTAGCAAGAATATTATTATCTTCCCCGTCAGTTTTACTTTTGGATGAACCTACTAACCATCTTGATATCAATGCTATTGAGTGGCTGGAAGACTTTCTTAAAAGTTACCCCGGAACTGCTATTATAATATCCCATGATAGGTATTTCTTAGATAGAATCACGACAAAGGTTATTGAAATCGAAAACAATAATGCATCGGTCTATAACGGTAATTACTCCTTTTATGCAAAACACAAGATGATTAATCGCGAAATACAACTTAATCAATACCTAAATCAACAAAAAGAAATTAAACGTCAAGAAGAAGTAATTCAAACCCTTCGTTCTTTTAACCGTGAAAAGTCAATAAAAAGGGCCAGAAGCCGCGAAAAAGCTTTAGAAAAAATCGATAAAATAGAAAAACCAGAGGCACTTCCTTCTTCTATGACACTTAATCTAGAGCCTAAAATTCAAAGTGGCAATGATATTGTTCATGTAGAAAATCTATCTAAGGCTTATAATAGCAAAAAACTTTTTGAAAATGTATCCTTTGATTTAAAAAAAGGTGAAAAAGTAGCGCTTATAGGACCTAATGGAGCAGGAAAGACAACGCTTTTTAGAATCATTTTAAATCAAACTAACTGCGATGATGGTTCTTTTAATCTAGGTGCTAATGTAAAAATCGGCTATTACGATCAGGAACATCAAAATATTTCCTGTAACAAAACTATTATTGACGAAATTTCAGATTCCTATCCAACATTAACCCATGGAGAAATTAGAAATGTTTTAGCTGCATTTTTATTTAAGGGCGACGAGGTTTTCAAAAAAATTTCTACCTTAAGTGGCGGGGAAAAAGGGCGGGTATCTTTAGCTAAAATTATGCTTTCAGAAGGGAATTTTCTACTCCTTGATGAACCAACAAACCACCTGGATTTATTATCTAAAGAAGTCCTTGAGGATGCCATAAATAGTTATAGGGGTACTGTACTTTATATATCCCACGATAGATATTTTATCAATAGGACAGCTACTAGAATACTAGAGCTTAATCCTAGGGGAATCAAGGAATACCTTGGAAATTACGATTACTATATTGAAAAAAGGACTCAACTTAAACCTAATACCTCTAATGATACAACATCACAAAATAAAAAGCCCTCTTCGATAAAAGAAGATTGGCTTAGAAAAAAAGAAGAACAGACCAATCTACGAAGACTCCAATCTCAAATCGAAGATATTGAAAATCAAATTCATGAAATAGAATATCAAATAAAAGAATGTGATAAAAAGCTAAATCTTGAGGATATATACACCAATCCTGAAAAATCTACATCTATATATGAACAAAAGCTAAAATTAGAAGCACAACTGGAAAACCTATATTTGGAATGGGAAAATTTAAATCATCTATGAAAGAATGCAGATTCTTACTCTGCATTCTTTCATAGATTTTGATCACATTTATCTTTTATAAAATCAGAATAACTTTCTCCTGTATATTTCTTAAAACATTTTCCAAAATAATTAGGGTCTGGTATTCCTACCATCTTAGCAGTTATATACATTAAGCTACCTTTTTTTGCATATTCCATTGCTTTTTCTATCCGACATTTTAAAAGATAATCACTAAGATTCATTCCTGATTCAACTTTAAATAGCCTACTTAAATAACTAGGGTTAAAGCCGAAAACTTGGGCTATGGATGTTAAATTTAAATCTGCTTTAATATAATTTTTATTTATGTATTCTTTTATTTTATGGGTGGTATTACTTTCTTGATATGTAATTTCATTTTCCCGCTCTTTCCTTGGCTCTGTTTCTAATCTGTTTATTATTCTATGTAAGGTTTCTTGTATTTCAGTTCTGACAATGGGCTTTAAGAGATAATCACATACTCCTACTCCTATGCATTCTCTCGCATAATCAAAGTCTCCAAAAGCAGTTAAAATAATAACCTTCAAATTTGGATACTGATTAATTGCAAGTTTTGAAAACTCAATACCATCCATAAATGGCATTTTGATGTCCACAAAAGCTATATCTGGTTGTACTTCATCAATGATATTAATGGCCTCAATACCACTAGCCGCTTCCCCAGCTACTTCTAGTCCAAGTTCTTCCCAATCTATAAGCCTTTTTAGGAGATTCCTAATTGCTCTTTCATCATCTATTATCATTACCTTATACATTATACCCTCCCTTATATGGGGATTTTAATATCAACTTCACAGTATACCCCTTCTTCGCTTCTAATATCGAAAACATCCTCAATACTATAATAATATCCTATCCTATCCATTGTTCTCTTAAAGCCGAAGCTTTTTTTATTATTTCCCTTTATCATTGTTGATATTTGTTCCTTATCCATACCTATTCCACTGTCATAAACAGTAATATGAACCTTTTTATCCTTTTTATAAACAGATATCTTTATAATTCCCTTTTCTCCTTTTGGTCTTATTCCATGATATAGGCTATTTTCTACTAGGGGTTGTAGTATTAATTTCGGTACCCTAATATCTAGCAATTCTTCTTGTAAATCATATATATCTTCGAACACCCCTTCATATCTTAAGTTTTGAAGTTTTAGGTAGTTCTTTACAATGGCTATTTCATCCCTTAGGGTGATTTCTTTGCTACCCTTACTTAAAAATTTTCTATAGAAATTTCCCAAGGTTTCAATAGCATCATAAACTTCATTATCATTATTTTGTATAGCTAGATCTGCTATGGTACCTAGGGTATTATATAAGAAATGAGGTTTTATCTGTTCTTGTAAAACTTCTAATTCGGCTCTTTGCTTTGCCTTTTCATTTTCTAATAATTCTTCAACCAATCGATTAATTTCGACCAATTTATTATCATTAATTTTTTTTAGGTATTTCATTGGGTTATCAGATAATAGTGTGCTTTCCTTTTTAGACCACCCGAAATTTGATATATCTATATATTGTACAAGTTTTTCAATGGGTTTAATAATATATACAGAAATAAAAACTCCAATAATAACTAAACATACTATGGTTAAGGCTATAATAATTGTTATTATCATAATTCCCTGGGGAGAAATATATTTGCTAATATAAAGATTTTCAATCTTAGCTATAATAAAGGGGGTATCCGGAACATTATAATAGGATAATACTTTGGAATTAATTAATCCTTGTATTGCCACCTGTTTAAACTTTTCGTCGCCTATTTTTACTTGATAGGAAAATTCTTCTATCTTCTCTCCAAATAGGATGTTAGCATCTTTATCATAGTAACAAAAACCCTTATCATTATTTATCATATCTTTATATGTATTTTCAAGTATATTCGTAGTTAAGTTAATGACTATCAACCCTATGGGTTTTTGAGTATCCATATCATTAATGACCCGTACAAAAGATATAATAGGAGTCCCAGTTCTTGTTGAAAATGCCCCATCTCCATTAATTTTTATGACATAAGAACCTGCTTTTTCAAATATTTCTTCACGCCATTTTTCACTGTTAATAATTTTTTTATCTACATAGGTAACTTCCCTACCAATATCTATATAATCCTCATCTAATCTAAATATATACACAGAAGATATGTAATTAAAGGTATTACTAATATCATATATAGATGTAATAGCATTTTGGGGTAATCTGCTATTTTTATCTTTATTACTCTTTAAATAATCCACCACATTTTTATTAGTCATAATAAGTTTACTCATTGAGCTTATTGCTCCTAACTCGATATTAAGGTTATTCCCGATAGAAACCATTGAGTTATAATTATTATCCATCATATATTCAATCATATTCTTCCTAATGAAAACAGAATATATCAAAAAGAATATAGTGATATAGGAGACAATTAACATTAGGAATAAGAATCTTACTTTTTCTTTTAACCTTTTTGAGTAAAACCATTCTTTAATTTTTTTTATCATATTTCCCATGGTTTCTATCGGATACCTTTCTAAATATTATAGGGTGATGGGTATACTAATAGATTTTTTCCCTGTTAATTCTTCACTTCTTTCATCGACCCCTGAAGTTCCTACATAAAGAATAAAGTTTTTACTATCTAAGATTTTCTCTCCTGCATCATTGACTGCCTTTAAAGAATCAAAAGGAATAGATATGGTAATCTTTTTGCTTTCATTAGGATTTAAAAAAACTCTAGAAAATCCACATAAACTTGTATTCCTAACTGCATATTGTGATTCTTCATCTTTTATATAAACTTGTACTACATCTTCTGTTGCTATCGTTTCTTTATTTTCCAATGAAATTTCAACTTTTATATCTTTTTCAATCTCAACTACTTCTAGAAGCTCTGCACCGGTGCATACTATTTCCCCGTAGGTTAACCCATATCCAAAAGGGTATAACGGCTTTTCTTCAATATATCGATAAGTACGATTCTTCATGGAATAATCTGTAAAGGATGGCATATTATCGAGGGTTTTATAAAATGTAATGGGAAGTTTTCCAGAAGGAGAAGTCTTTCCAAATAAGATATCTGCTACAGCCTTGCCTCCCCTTGCTCCCGGATACCAAGCCAGTAGTATTCCACTGCAGTTTTGATGAGCATAACTTAAATTAATGGCGCTTCCTGCTATAAGGCTAAGGATAACTGGTTTACCCACTGCTACTATTCTTTCTAATAGCATTTTCTGCACTTCCGGTAATTCTAAATCCTTTTTATCCCCTGAGCCATAATTATTGCCCTCGTCTATTTCCTCCCCTTCTATTGTTTCGTCAAGACCAAGACATAAAATTACAACATCACTATGTTCTGCTACAGTTACTGCTTCCATAAGTCTATCATGGGATTGGGCTAAATTTTCAGTCCTATCCTTAACCAGTTCACATCCCTTTGAATATAATACACGAATATCTTCTCCTACCTCGTCTTGAATTCCTTCAAGTAAAGTAATATATCTTGAGGATGTTCCATAATAATTACCCTTAAGAGCAAGCCTACTATTGGCATTAGGACCGATAACTCCTATGGTCTTAACTTTACTTTTATCAATAGGTAAAATATCATCATTCTTTAATAATACTATACTTTTTCTTGCTGCTTCAATAGCAATCTCTATATGTTCTTTAGATTCTACTACCTCATAAGGAATATTATCAAATTCACTACCTTCAAAAAGGCCTAATTTGAACCTAGTTGCAAATAATCTTTCCGCAGCCCTTGTGATATGTTCTTCTGTTATTAATCCTTCGCCTAAAGCTTGTAATAGTACCAAATACATATTACCACAATTTAAATCACAACCTGAATCAATGGCCAAGGCTACTGATTCTTGTGGAGTGCTAGTTACCATATGATACATATGAAAATCTTTAATTGCCCAGCAATCAGATACCACATGGCCTTCAAATTCCCATTTTTCTCTTAAAATATCTCGAAGAAGGGTATAACTTCCACAGCAAGGTTCTCCATTAGTTCTATTATAAGCTCCCATAACTGATTCAACTTTGCCTTCTTTTACACAGGCTTCAAAAGCAGGTAAATATGTTTCCCATAAATCTTTTTGGTTTGTTTCAGCATTAAATTCATGGCGTAAATCCTCTGGGCCACTATGGACAGCAAAGTGTTTTGCACAAGCTGCCGATTTCATTACTTCCTTATCTCCTTGCAAGCCCTTTATAAAAGCTACCCCTAGTCTAGAAGATAAAAATGGATCTTCACCATAAGTTTCATGTCCCCTTCCCCACCTAGGATCTCTAAATATATTTACATTTGGGGACCAAAATGTTAACCCTTTATATATATCTCTATCTTCGTGCTTTGTGCTTTCATTATATTTTGCTCTTCCTTCTTCGGCTATAATATCGGCAATCTTTTTTAAAAATTCTTCATCAAACATAGCCGCTAATCCAATTGCCTGAGGAAAACTAGTAGCTGTCCCAGCCCTAGCAACACCATGCAGTGCCTCATTCCACCAATTATAAGCAGGAATATTAAGTCTTTTAATTGCTGGTGAATTATAAGTAAGTTGACTTGCCTTTTCTTCTAGGGTCATTTGTGATACCAATTTTTTTGCTTTTTCCATATAAGAATTGTTAAGTTTCATTACATACCTCCTTATGTTTATCCTTTAATAGCCCCTGCCATTAAACTTTCTTGAATTTTTCTGCTGGCAAACATATATACAATCAAGGTTGGGAAAGTGGCAATAACAAGAGCTGCCCCTATGGGCCCCCATGCAGTTGTATAGGCCCCTGATAGGGTTTGAATACCTACAGATAAGGTTCTATATCTTGATTCACTAATAAAAATAACAGCAAACATAAGCTCATTCCATGCTTGTAGAAAAGTAAAAATAGCTATGGTAGAAAGTGCTGGCTTCATAAGGGGTAATATAATTCTAAAGAAAATCCCATACACTCCGCTTCCATCAATACAAGCTGCTTCCTCCAATTCTTTAGGGATACCCGAAATAAATCCATTGCAAATCATAATTGCCATAGCAAGGGCAAATGCAGTATAAGGTATAATTAATGCTTGATAGGAATTGGTCATTTTTAAATTACGTAAAATTATAAATATAGGTAAAAGAGATGCATGGATTGGAACTGTAAGTCCTAGCATAAAAATGCTATTTAAAGCATTTCTCCCCTTCCATTCAAGCCTTGTTAAAGCATAAGATGCCATTAATGAAATCACTGTTGTTAATACAATTGTTATGGCTGTAACTATAAAGCTGTTTAAAAAATACAGTCCCATATTACCAGTTGTTAATGCAGCCCTATAGTTAGACCACAACCATTCCCTAGGTAGCCCTATAACATTTTGCCCAAAGATTTCTCTGTTGCTTTTTAGGGAAAATGTCAACATCCAATAAAGAGGAAATAGATTTATTAAGGTCCATATAATTAATACAGAATATGTTATAACCTTTCCTATATCTGAACTTCGTGACTTTTTCATCTACTCCACCTCCGTCTTAAATGCCTTTTGAATCCCAATGGCAAAGAAAAAGCATAAGAATATTATAAAAATAGCAATAGAACTACCGAAACCATATCGGTTTCTCCCAAAAATCATATCTACCATTAATGTACTTGGTACTTCACTGGCATGAGCCGGTCCTCCATTAGTCAAGACATAAATTAAATCAAAAGCCTTAAGGGAGCCCGTTACTGCAAAGATAACACTAATTTTCAAAACTGGTTTAATCATGGGAATAATAATATGTCTTGCTATTTGCCATTCAGTTGCCCCGTCTATTTTAGCTGCTTCCCTGTAGTCATTTGAAATCGATTTAATGCCCGCATACATAAGAAGCATATGATATCCGACATATTGCCATAGTATTGGAACAAATACTGCCCCTAAGGCCGTTTCCTGAGTTCCCAGCCAAGGTTTTGCCCACTTACTAAGCCCTATAGCCCTTAGTGTAACATTTATAATACCATATTCAGGATTATAGATTTTCATCCAGAGCTGTCCTATAACTACTGTCGAAATCAATACTGGTACAAAAAATACCGATACAAAAAATCCTTCTCCCTTTACCCCTTTTGATAATAACAATGCTAATCCAAGGGATATAGGTAGTTGAATAAATACAGATAAAAATGCAAGTAAAAACGCATTAATAAATGTTCTTTGGAACCCTGCCGACTTACTGGTGAACAATTCTAAGTAATTGCTAAATCCAATAAATGTTCCCTTGGTGATGCCATCCCATTTTAGTAGGCTATAGTATCCAGACATAAAAATTGGTAAAATTATAATACTAGCAAATAGTATAAGGGCGGGAAGGATAAATAAAAATATGGCAAGTTTGTTTCTTCTTACAGAATCCATTTTAAACCTCCATTCTAATGCTTTCTTAGATTAAAACCTTTCATAATAAAAGCGTGCAGAAATCGCACGCTCTTATGAATTTTATTTGCTAAGCTGATTATCCATTCCCTTAGCAAAATCTTCAGGACTAATATTACCCATATACAGTTCTTGTAATAATGTTAAATATTCACCTGCGTCTTCCGCTTCCATTAAAGTATCATACCAAATTGTAAACGATGTTGCTGTAGATGCAAGTTCTGCTACTTTTTTAGTAAGTTCAGGAACAGGACTATCATCGTAATCCACCTGCCAAGCCGCTATGCCTGCTCCATCAAGATAAGCATATTTCGAAATACCTTTTGTTATTTCAAATGCTGCCTTAGCTGCAATGTCTTTATTAGGAGTTGCTGCATTTACCATAAATGAATCCGTTGCCCCACCCATAAGGTCAGTTGCTTTCCCATTACCTCCTACCGCAGGGAATGGATATACATCAAAGTCTTCAGGATTTTCAGGGTCTGTTTGAATGGAACCTGCCATCCAACTTCCTGTTGTATACATTGCAGCGGTACCATTATAGAACATCGCACTGGCTTCATCATTAGATAACCCTGCTGCACCTTCTGGAAAAGCACCCATATCTATTAATTCTCTAAGTTTAGCTGAGGCATTTATAAAATCGGCATCATTATAACTTTGTCCGGATTTTGTGAGGGCTGCATTTACCTTTTCTGGTCCTGCCGATTTTAATACTAGGTTATCATGGGTCATGGCAATTACCCACGTATCCTTTGCACTAATACCTATTGGTGTGATACCATTATCCTTCAATGTTTTACAAGCAGCTATAAATTCATCCCAGTTCGTTGGAACCTTTATTCCATTATCATCAAATAACTTTTTATTATAAAAAATTGCTGATAATGGAGTTGTGAAAGTAGAACCATATAGCTTTCCATCATACATTACATTTGAAAGGGCTGCATCAGATATTTGACCTTGGTATGGTGCAAAATAATCATCAAGAGGTAAAACCTTTCCTGCATCTATAAATGGTCTAGAAAACCCTCCGCCCCAGGTGAAGAATATATCTGGAAGTTCGTTAGCAGCTACTGCTGACTTAATTTTTGTTTTATATGATTGATTTTCAAAAGTTTCGTGTTTAACTTTTACCCCTGCATTTGCCTCTTCAAAATCAGCTATCGCCCTTGTATAAGCACTATGGAATGCGTCACTTTCTGTAGCAATGCTCCAAAGGGTTAGATTTGCCCCCTGTGTAGATGTATTTCCCTCTGTTCCGGGTGTTTCTCCTTGGTTAGGCTGGTTTGCCTGTTTACCACATCCTACGAAGATAGAAGCAGCCATAACTACGCATAGTAATGAACTTACTAGTTTTTTACTCATCTTTAATTTCCCCCTCAAAAATTTATTTGATAATTTAATTATAGAGGGCTCTAATAGGTAATAAAAGGGATAATCTTTACTTGAATGTGTAATATTTTTACCTTTTTCCATCATTATAGTCTTTTCCTCCTTGTTTTTGTGTTAAACTTGCACATATTTTAGATTGATTATAGAATAAAAATGTGAACTTAGCATTAAATATTTATGATAAATACTAAATTCATTGTTACTCTTTATATAACAAGAGCAATAAGAAATCCCCCTTGGTTTGTACTATATTTTTACCAATAGAGGAGATTATTATTACATATTCTTATATTTTTTTAATTTTCCACTTATCTATCTATATTTAGCATTCCAGTATGACCAAAGAAATCTTTGGTCCTACTAATATGTCCGATGCCTAGTTTATCTCCTTTTTATATTTTAAATCAAATTTCTTTTTAAATCCTCTACTGTTTCTGCAATATATGTGGGTTTTTCCAATTCAAGTTCCTCTAATGGACCAAATCCATAAAGTACCCCTATAGAATCTAATCCTAATTTTCTAGCCCCTATAATATCAAATTTTCTATCCCCTATCATTACAATCTTATTATAATTTGGATTGTCTATGTTTTCTATTACATCGGATATTATTTCTCCTTTATCAACCCGGCTCCCATCAAGGTTACTCCCTACAATCGACTTAAAAAACCGAGATATACCAAAATGTTCAAGAATCTTTTTAGCAAAAATTGTAGGTTTAGAAGTAGCAACATATAGGAATTTACCCCCGTTATATAATTCCTCAAGTAATTCATATATACCAGGATAGATAGCATTTTCATATAAGCCCTTTTCCGCAAAGTACTCCCTGTACTTCTTTATTGCCTCCTCCGTTTGTTCCTCAGTGAAATCATAAAATTCCATGAAGGAATCTTTTAAAGGAGGCCCTATAAATGGTACCAATCGATCCAAGCAGGATTCATTAATTCCAAAATGCTTTAAACTATATTGTATGGATTTGGTTATTCCTAATTTAGGATCTGTAAGGGTTCCATCTAAATCAAATAATATTATGTCATGTTCTTTAAACATTGATTAACTCCTCCTAATAATCTTTTCATAATATAAATATCTTATACCTATACCATTAATGAATTAATTCCTATTATAAGGATAATTTATATTGTGTCGACAGTCAACTTTCCAACCCAAATATAAAAGTGTGGACAAACAAGCGCCAAAAAAGCTGACGATATGTCAGCCTTTTTCTTGGTTTATATGGATTTGATTGTTTCCATTATATAATCTGCAAATTCCTCATTGGTTGCTCCGGTATCTCTTCCTGTTATAACTAGCTTTTTCTCGACACGGGAACAGATGTCCATTGCTTTATCAAGTTTTTCAGCTTCTCTTATGTATCCAATATGGGATAAAAGCATGGAAGCTCCGCGGATAACACTACTTGGATCTGCATATTTTGCTCTTCCCTCTTCTACCATTCTAGGTGCTGAACCATGAATTGCTTCGAACATAGCATATCTTTTACCAATATTGGCACTTCCTGCTGTTCCTACTCCTCCTTGGAATTCAGCAGCTTCATCGGTTAAAATGTCCCCATAAAGGTTTGGAAGAACTAAAACTTGGAACTGAGTTCTTCTTTTTTCATCTACCAATTTAGCAGTCATAATATCAATATACCAATCATCCATTTCGATTTCAGGATAATCTTTAGCTACTTCCTTACAAATATTTAGGAATTTACCGTCTGTTGTTTTAACAACATTGGCTTTGGTTACGACAGTAACCCTTTTCTTACCATTGGCCCTTGCATAATCAAAAGCTGCTTTTGCTATCCTTTCAATTCCCTGGGTTGTCATTACTTTAAAGTCAAAAGCTATATCATCATTTAAATGAAATCCTTTAGAACCAAGTACATAAGCTCCTTCGGTATTTTCTCTGAAGAAAGTCCAATCTATACCTTGTTCCGGTACTCTTACAGGTCGTACATTGGCAAAGAGATCTAATTCCTTTCTCATTGCTACATTAGCGCTTTCAATATTTGGCCAAGGATCTCCTGCTCTTGGAGTGGTTGTAGGTCCTTTTAGTATTACATGGCATTCCTTAAGTTCAGCTAAAACGTCCTCTGGGATAGCCTTCATGGCTTTTGCTCTATTTTCAATAGTAAGTCCATCTATTGTCCTAAATTCTACTTTCCCTTTTTCTATTTCTTCCTTTAAGAGAAATTCTAAGATTCTCCCGGCTTGTGCTGTAATAGCAGGCCCAATGCCATCTCCCCCAGCAACCCCAATTATGATTTTATCAAGTTCCTGATAGTTGATAAAATCTTCCTGAGCTTTCATCATCTCTACTCTTTCCAACTGTTCTTCAATAAGTTTACCAAATTTCTCTTTTGCTTCTTCAATTATCGTATTCACAAATAACCCTCCTTTTAGTCATCCAGTAACCGAATACCTAACGTCCTAAGCACTAGATTAGGATTTATAAAAATTGATTAGACACCCTGAAAGTATAATGTTTCTTTCATCGTCTGTCAAATCCGCCATTTCAAGGGTAAATTCTTTTAACTTGTCATGTACAACATATGCTTTAATTTCATTAGCTTTATTAGTTATTGCTTCCCTTATTCCAGGGATAAATATATAATCACCTTTTTCAAATGGTAATTCTTCTTTAAATATAAAGGGAAGCATACCCCAGTTAATAAGATTGGAGCGATATCTTTTAGTAGCATACTCTTTTGCTATATTTGCCCACCCTCCTAGCACCTTTTGACAGCTTGCCGCCTGTTCTCTAGCTGAACCATCTCCTGGTTTAATGGCATATATAACACTACCTACTCCCGTACTGCCTACCTCTATATCTGTATAAACTTTTCTCACGGTTTTAAATATCTTTTTATAATCACTACTAATTTCTAAAGGATTTTCCCCATTTAATCTTGCTTTTTCAATTATTTGTACCTTTTTTGCTTCCCCTACATAAGTAGGATCCTTCCTTGAAAGAGTGAACTCTGCAAGGCCTAAGGGGTTAGAGCGATATGAAGAAGTTTCCCCTGAGGGTATCAATTCATCAGTTGTTGTAACAGGGTCTGTTATAACAGATGCTACTTTAAGCATAATATTCTCTGTTAGTGGTGGCATATTAGGCCATGGTGTTATATTGGGGCCGTATTTAATTTCTACCCTATCATCCGCCTTGCCAAAGCCGTTATAAACCCTGTTGTCATAAACATCTTTTTTGAAATAATATTTGGGATTTGTAAAGTTTACATCAATATCTGTAGCTGCTGTAAGCAATCCTTTATTTGCCGCCGTTGCTGCAATTGAACGGGCATCCATAAGAGCAACTGATGCTATTTGTCCATCTCCCGGCTTTGAGCCCTCGCGGTTAGGGAAGTTCCTTGTTGTATGCCTAATGCTCAAACCATTATTCGCTGGGACATCTCCTGCTCCAAAACACGGTCCACAAAAAGCGCTCCTTATAACTGCCCCTGCCGTAGCAAGTCTTGTCATAACACCATTTTCCATAAGAGTTATATTGATTGGCTGGCTGCCTGGGTATACACTAAGAGAAAAATTACCCGCTCCAGTAGATACTCCTCCTAAAATATCTGCTGCATCACAGATATTTTCATAAGTACCGCCGGCACAACCAGCTATAACCCCTTGATCTACAATTAATTTTCCATTTCTTATTTTATCTTTCAAGGTAAATTTAATCTTTGAATTATCTAACTGTTTGATTGCTGTTTTTTCTACTTTATCTATTATCTCTAAAAGATTTGAATTTAAATCTTCAATAGTATATACATTACTTGGATGAAATGGCATAGCTATCATTGGTTTAATCTTTGATAAATCAACATAAACCATCCCGTCATAATAAGCGATATCTTTTGGTGAAATTTCAGCATATTCCCTAACTCTTCCGTGGATTTCATAGTATTCCTTAACCTTATTATCGGTAGTCCATATAGAAGATAAACAGGTAGTTTCCGTAGTCATAACATCTATACCACATCTAAAATCTACACTAAGATTTTTAACCCCATCTCCAACAAACTCCATCACCTTATTTTTAACATAGCCATTATCAAATACAGCTCCAATAATCGCTAAGGCAACGTCTTGCGGCCCTACTCCCTTATTGGGAGTACCTGTAAGATATACCCCTACAACCTCTGGCTTATCGATATCATAGGTTTTACCAAGAAGTTGCTTAACCAATTCAGGTCCCCCTTCTCCTACAGCCATGGTGCCAAGAGCACCATAACGGGTATGGCTATCAGAACCTATAATCATTTTGCCGCAACCACTCATCATTTCTCTCATATATGAATGAATAACTCCCTGATGAGTAGGTACATATATGCCGCCAAATCTTTTGGCCGCAGATAAACCATACATATGGTCATCTTCATTGATTGTACCCCCAACGGCGCAAAGTGTATTATGACAATTAGTTAATACATATGGTATGGGGAACCTTTCAAGCCCACTGGCCATGGCGGTTTGTATGATACCTACATATGTGATATCATGAGAGGCCATTCTATCGAATTTTATTTTAAGTTTATCCATATTATCTGAAGTATTATGAGCCTCCAGAATCGAATAGGCCATAGTATTTTTGGAGGCTTCTGTCTTTTCTATGGTTTTTCCCATTTTTGATTTTATAATTTCCTGTGCATTAATGTTATCCTCAACTATTTCTTGCCCATTAATTAAATAGGCTCCCCCTTTGAACAAATTAATCAATTAAATCAGCTCCTGTTTATTATCTAATTCTAGTTCCCTTTTACTTTGAGGAAAACTTCTTCCAATTCCTCATCAGTTATAACTGTTACTCTTCCTTCATCGTACTGAGCATCTACCCACTCTTTAATTTTTACAACTACCTCATCTTTTTTATCTACAGCCTCTTCATCTTTAAAATTGAAGTAAGAATTAATCCAGTGGGCTATTCCTGCAAGTCCTGATGTATTGGATACTGCTACACGACAAGGACGATTTAAAAGTTTGCCTGTATCAAATATATTATAAATCTCTTCATTTTTCAATAGTCCATCCGCATGAATCCCTGCTCTTGTAACATTAAAGTTCTTGCCTATAAAGGGGGTCATAGGGGGTATATCATATCCTATTTCATTTTCAAAGTACTCCGCTATTTCTGTTATTACTGTTGTATCCATACCGTCAGTTGTCCCTCTAAGCTGTGCATACTCCATCACCATGGCTTCTAGGGGGCAATTTCCCGTTCTTTCTCCTATTCCAAGTAGGGAACAATTAACAGCAGATGCACCATATAACCAAGCCGTAGATGCATTGTTTACAGCACGATAAAAATCATTATGCCCATGCCACTCAATAAGCTCTGAGGGTACCCTTGCATGGTGCAGTAACCCATAAATGATTCCTTGTACACTTCTTGGAAGTGCAACGCCTGGAAAACTAAGTCCATATCCCATAGTATCACATGCCCTGATTTTAATAGGCATTCCAGATTCTTTACTTAATTTCATAAGTTCAAACACAAAAGGAACCACAAACCCATAAAAATCCGCCCTTGTGATATCCTCAAAATGACATCTTGGTTTAACTCCTGTTTCGATGCATTCCTTTACTACTGATAAATAGTGTTCAATTGCTTGTTTTCTTGTCATTTTCATTTTATAAAAAATATGATAATCAGAGCAACTAACTAGGATTCCCGTTTCCTTTAGCCCGATTTCCTTAACCATTTCAAAATCTTTTTTAGAAGCTCTAATCCAGCTAGTAACTTCGGGGAACTCATATCCCCTTTCTAGACATTTATAAACTGCATCCCTATCTTTTTTACTATATAAAAAAAACTCGCTCTGTCTTATAATGCCTTTTGGTCCCCCAAGTTTATGAAGCAAATCATATATATGAACTATTTGTTCTGTAGTATAAGGCTGCCTTGATTGTTGACCATCCCGAAATGTTGTATCCGTAATCCATATTTCACTCGGCATATTTATTGGTACATGACGATGGTTAAATGCTATCTTTGGAACTTCTTCATAATTAAATAAATTCCGATATAAATTCGGCTCTTTAATATCCTGAAGCGGATAAGTAAATTCTGTTCTTTCTAATAAATTCGTTTTCTTATTAAATTCTAACATATAGTGCCCCCTCATTATTTTTCCTATATTTTTACGTATGATTGTATACAATTATGCCGATTTTGTCAATGAATATTCTTGAAATTGTATCTTACCTTTTTGAAAGTTGCATTCTATATTATAAATGCATTAATTTCTTCATGATTGCCAAGGATTTAATTATATTATCATGAATGTTTTATCACCAAAATGAATCAGTGTCATCTTTATCCTTCAAATAAACACTTCTTGAAAGCAAGATTATATTTCTTGTTTGTTTATAGATACTCTTTTATCCCTACCACATTTAGGGCAATAAAATAAATGAACACACTGACTAGGTGGACAGCCGTCTATCCTAGCGGTTATGGATATGGGAAGATAAGGGCTGTAATCATCATAGTAATCACCTATCATTCCCCCATCCTCCATCTTAGTATGACAAGTCTCACAGATTATTTCTTTGGTCTTTAGGGCATTACATAAGGGACAAACCAGATTCATATGGATTTTCCTTCCTAATTAGATTTTGTAAGTTCCTGATACTTTGATTTCATCCTTATTAATTGGGCCTCATCTTCGGGCCTCGTTGAATCTACGGTTATAATTTTTTTCTCCGGATAGCAAAGAGCTCCAAGTTTTCCGCCGAATACACAGCCCAAATCAATGTCTAGGGTGTTATTAATCCATATAGGTTTTAATATAGGGGTATGACCGTAAACAATCATAGCCCTGCCTGTATATTCCTTTGCCCAATCTCTTCTTATGGGATGACCTTCCTCATCTTTCCTTCCTGTTATATCTCCATATAAACAAAACTTATGGGTTCTTGGATCATCTCTTCCTACTAGGGATTGTTTAATACCCCCATGAACTACTATTAAATCACCCTCATCTAGTATCCAGTAATGGGATTGTTTTTCGTAAAAATTAATATACTTATTTTTAAAGTTTTCTTTTTCTTCCCATGTGAGTTCATTGTATTCTTTTACCGTACCCTCTAATCCATGGGTGATTTGAACCTTCCTTCCTAATAAATATCTATAAAATTTATTACAGTGATTGCCATACACATATAAAGCATTGTTATTTTCAACCATATTAATGATAAGATTTATAGTTTTTAAGTTTTCAGGTCCCCTATCATTTAAATCCCCTAGGGATATAAGCTTTCTTCCCTTAGGGTGCATGTAACTTCCGTTTTTTTTGTGATACCCTAATTCTTTTAAAAGAATGCTTAATTCTTTATAGCATCCATGAATATCCCCTATAATGTCAAAAGGTCCCCTATCTTTGATATAAGTGTTTATTCTCAATTTATTCTTCCTTTCACAGGGTTATCTTTATTACGGGAAATCTATTTAATATTACATAATTGTTATAATCTTATAACGCTATTTAACATAATTTATATATATTCCGTGGATAACTTTTTATCTTATCCACACTATCCACAAAGTTATGCACATCTCTATTTATCATTTTAAAAGGCTCGTACCATTTTTCCACATACTCCACATTTATTTTGTATACAAATTTTAGCTGTGGATATTTGGTTACAAGGTATACATAAATCATATGAAAATGGTACAGGACCATTACTTATTATTATGTCATAAAATAAAAATATTCTACATAGATTTATAAGGAAACAACTTTAAAGTTTAATATTTATAGAATAAGGAGGTAGCTATGAATCATTTAAATCAGAATTCCTATGGACTTCAAGATATCCCTGAACCGTTTAGGGGGCAACGTAAAGACTTTTCTAATATTAACGTGATTAATACAACTGAACCCCAAACATCAACAACCGTTAGCAGCGCCCGCTCATCATTTGCCATAGAAGACTTATTCTTAATTCTACTTCTTTTTATACTTTTAAGCGATTATAAATGGTAATCCTTTTAAAAAGTCCTTTCAGGGACTTTTTTGTTTAGTAACAATTGTTTTTTTTATTTCATAGAATGTACTATAGATTTCAAACTGTATACCCCTTGTTTTGTCATGTAATGCTAGAAATCTATTTTGGGAACCATGTTGTAATTATCTAAATTTCCTTTTGGAAGGAGGTGTCGCAATGGGAGCTAAAGGTTATAATCAATACAGTATCTTCTTTTTATTCTTTTTCTTATTATTATTTAATCAAGGTTATGGAGCTAAATTTGATAACTCCCTTTTCTTTTTCTTATTAATTTTCCTAATTTTATTTGGTGGAGTTGGCTTCGGATACGGATATTGATTCAAAAAAATATGCACCCTTATTTTCAAAGGTGCATATTTTTTATTTATATATCTCTATTCATTTTCTCACTCTTAACTCTTTCTAATTCTCGTTGAAGATTTTTTGCAGTATTTATGATATTCATCATTTCTATTACTTTATCGACATTTATTTGTGCCTCTTTTTGCATAAAGGGTTTTATTGCCTGCATAAGCATAACTTCCTTAGGTGGATTATTAGTAACATTTTCTTTATGTCGTGATACAAGTTCATCCATTCTTGAAATGTATTTATCATTTAGAAGTTTCCTTACTATGTTCGTAATTTCCATCATATCATTTTTTATATATTCTCTATTAGTTATCATATTGGTTATTTCAGTGGCATTAATATTTTCTACCATAAGAATTCCCCCTTTCAAATAGCTTCCTAATATCAATTAACCCCCAGCCTTGCTGCTCTTGTGGAAAATCTAAATTATTGGTACAATCTTTTAGATAAAATTTAACATCATCAGGAGTCATATAAGGGCTGTTTTCAACAAGAAGGGCTAATGCCCCTGAAACCATGGGGGTTGCCATTGATGTTCCGCTTTTCTTTACATATGCTACTTCTAAGCTGTCCTTAAGGCTTACCCCTTCCTTAGGGATATACTTTGTATCTGCTGCACAAGCCATTATATTAGAGCCTGGTGCTACCACATCAGGTTTTTTTATGCATTCTTTCGTGGGTCCGCGCCCCGAGTAGTTAGAAACAGTATCCCCAAAAATATTGACGGTTTTTTGGTCGTCTGATGCCCCGACTGTTATAATTTTTCTACTGACTCCTGGGGATGTGATACTCTTTCTTTGAGGTCCATCATTTCCCGCAGCCACCAGGGTGATAATTCCTGCATCCCAGGCTGCATTAACTGCCCTTACCATAGGATCGCTTTCGCCTTCTTTATCTGGACTCCCTATGGATAAATTAGCCACCCTTATATTATACCTATCCTTATTATCAATCATCCACTGAATTCCTGCTAAAACATTAGAAGTGCTTCCACTGCCCTCTTCATCCAATATTTTAATACCTATTAGATTACATTCAGGAGCTATCCCTACATATTTTCCATTAGATTTTGTTCCATTCCCTCCAATTATTCCTGCTACATGAGTTCCATGTCCATTGTCATCATAAGGATTATTATAACCATTCACAAAATCTTTAAAAGCGATAATTCTACTCCTAGGATATAGAAAATCTTCATGGGGATAAATTCCGGAATCTAATACTACAACCCCTACACTCCTTCCTTTGTACCCCCTCTCCTGTGCCCAATTAGCTTTTATGACCTGCCTTGCAATATCGGTTTGAGCGGTAATATGAGAGTCTTGCTGTACCCTTCTTATTCCCTTGAGCTCCCGAAGTTTATGGAGATTGTGTACCGGTATTTCTATAACATAGGAATCAATCATAGGAAGCCTATGCTTTACTTTTCCTAATTCACATATTTGACACTCCCGTTCATCATCCATGCTACATTCTACAATTACCTGAACAGTTTCTTCTAACGTGCTATCGTTTTTAGGCCGATTTACACTTGTGTTTTTTACTTTGCCTTGGCCCATAACTCCTAATAAAAGCAATAAAATAGATAAATCCATACTTATACTCCTTCCTTTATACCCTATATATTAAATGTATGATTCTAATAGTTAATGTATTAAATTCTTCAGTATTAGTTTACACTTTATTCCACACTATTATTGTAAATGATGTTTTGGGGATAGTTTGTCCCAATTTTCACCATTTTTTTCATAACTGGTCATTTCTTTTCATATCGTGCATAGAATATAAACGTAGGATATAAATTTAAGATAAGGAGGCTATTCTTATGGCAGATTCTAAATCTTTCTTCGGAGGCGGCAATAACATACTATTTTTATTCTTCTTCTTACTTCTCTTTAACAGTGGCGGCGGTGGATTTTTTGGCTGCGACTCAAAAGGTCAAGGAGGATTCGGCGGCTGTGGCGACAATTCATTATTTTTCTTCTTGATTATCTTCTTAATTTTATTTGGCGGATGCGGTGGTGGCATCTGTTAAGCAGCAAAAAAGCAGAGGATATAAATCCTCTGCTTTTTACATATCCATTTCAAATTCAGATAGCTACCCCCACTCCACCATACTCCTAGCTCAATCCTAATATAACCCCCTCAGTATACAGGTCTAAATATCTCTTATTTAAAATCACCCAAGTAAAAGGGCTTTCCCATCAACATAAAAATAATAAAAATAAATATAATGAATCCGCCGCCTGAACCTTGTTCCTTAGCTTTCATGCAAACCTCATCTATTTCATATACACCATCGCTTCTTTTCAATATTTTCTCCTCCTTTTTTTCACTTCTTTGGGGCTGTGCTGTTTGTATCTTATCATTTAGTAGCTGGATTGTTCTAAACGAATTCATAGTTTCCGTAAGTTTATCAATTTTCCAATGCATCTCAGTACCTATAAATGGTTTTAGAGCTTGGAGTAGAGCAATTTCCTTAGTAGGATTTGTCTCCACCCTACTTTTATTTTGATTTACTAAAGACTGAACCCTATTTATATATTTTTCCTGAAACATGCTCCTGATATTTTCCTTAATATCTATCATATCTTGCTGCAAATCTATATTGCACCCTAAAGTATTGCCTATATCCTGTAACAATTCGTTATTTCCCATGTTCCCCCTCCTATCATTAATCTAATACCTCCATATCAATGTATGTTAAAAAGTAAAACTTTGTTAATTAATTCATTGCTTTCGAACATTTCTTGTTTATGTTTCATACAATACTCTTAGAAGCTTATATAAAGGGGGGATTACATGAACTCTCTAATTTTATATGAAATGATTTTTTGTTCTTCCTATTACTTTTATTTGATAATGATAATGATTTAACCGATGAAAAGCTTTTCTTTTCTCTGATTATTTTTTATATTTTATTCTCACAAAAAAACATAGCTATAAACAGTAAGCCGGCACCATAAGGTGCCTTATCCTATGTCCTAGGAAATCATTTAAGATACAAAGTAAATGAAACTCTAGCAATGTTCCCTATAGATATTTTTTAGAACTTGTCATGTTTTTGTTAGTTTGTACATAAATATTAAATGATATTGTATAAGATACTTTTTAAGGAGGTTGACCTATGAATGAAGAAAACCCTGTTCCTCCAGAAGCCTCTAATCCCCAAGAAAATGATGAATTCGATGCTTCTAAGATTCTTGAGATGGTAAAATTGTTCTCTACTTTAATGTCTGATAGTAGCAAAGAAAATAATGTAGAAAGTGAAACTGAGATTAGGACTAAGCCTATTCCTGTCGTATATCCCAGTCCTTCAATTTTATTTGATGAAACCATTCATACCCCTAAAATGAAAGCAATAAAAGCTGCCATCCCATATATGGAATATTCCAACCAAAAAATCCTAGGGGTATTTATCAAATCTTTGGAATTAAAAAAGGTATTGGATGTTTATAGCAATGCTAACAGCCCCTTAGGAGCTGCTAATTTAACTTCTAACCCCAACTGGAAAACTGATATGCTAAATTCTATTAGACCTCACTGCTCTGAAGATAGGCAGTGCGTCTTAGATATGTTAGTTAAGATAATGGATATTGGCGAATTGATAAATAGGGTAAAAACTCTAAAAGCACCTAAAGAATCGGAGGCTGAAACACAACCTTCGGGCAGCAACAATCAAAAGCAAATACTTTTGCAGGCTCTCACGCCTATGCTTGATGAAAATCAAAAACAAATGCTTTCTATGTTAACTACTTTAATAGAATAGATTTTATAAAATATCAAGGAGGACTTTATATGCAAAAGGATGTTTTAAGCGGATTAGATCCGGATATGTTACAGGAAGTTAATGACGTTATGAATAATCTTAAGGGAAAGTCGGAAGTGGAAGTTCTAGAAACACTTATCAAATTATCTGCCCAAAAAAAGAATTCAGGTAAGAAATTAACTAAAGAACAAAATAAGGCTCTTCTAGAAGCTATGAGGGAATCCCTTCCCTTCAATCAAAGAAAAAAATTTGATGCTTTATTAAAGATAACGGAAATGTTGAGTATGTAAAAAGCTATAGGATTTCCTATAGCTTTAATTTTTATATTAGTACTATTTATTTAATATACTCCATCATAATCTTCTTCATCTTCACCAAAACCATTAATGTAGTCTTTAGTCCAATCTTTTTTGCGACCACCGCTATTCGATACCTTCACTCTTCCCTTCTTTTTACTTCTGCTTATCTCTAAATCTACTTCTTTTTTCTTCTGGGCCTCTGCTTCTTTTTGAAGCCTTTTCATTCTTTCATAGCGATCAAATTCAGTTTCTTTCTTTGACACTACAATTCTCCTCCTATTAATGATAAAACTAAATATACTCTTATATTATTATTCATAAATAGGATTCCTGTCAATATCATAAGTGAAAATTCTTATATCATTCTGCCATTTTATAAAGAGTCATTGCTACTCTACTGCAGATACAAAATATTCAAATGAATCCCCATTATTCACTTCGCCAAAAAAACGATAAGCTGGTACTAATAATCTCTCTTTAGTGTTGTCATTATTTAAATAATATACCAGATCTACTTTTTTAATATCTATCTGAACATATTCTTTATCAATGGGTAGTTTTATTAGTTCTTTATATGCTTTCTTAGCTGGTTTAATCGATACCACTGTGCGGGGTTTGTACGTTGCCTTATGGCATTCAAGGCCTAATATCTCGCCACTGTAACTTATATCAGCTTTTGCACAATATCCATAATTTAAAATCCCTTCAACGGTATTAATAAATCTAACCCGGTATCTGTTTTCCTGAGGAATATCTTCTATTAGACTTTTTTTGTGACTGCAATCAAGTCCTATATTCTCCATAAAATCTATAATACTTTCACCAGCTTTTTCTGATGTTATTTTATTAGATAAATCCGAAGTATTCTTGTTTAGATTATTATATTGGATAATCCCTAAGTTTCTGGAAATAATAAGTTGATTTTGTTGACTTTGACCCCTGAATTCTAAATTAGTTTCTTTAATGGTATCTATACCAAGCTTTTTCGCATAGGACTCTGCATCTTTTTTTGAAATTTGTACGGATTTTAGCTCATAGGTTTTCATTTTGCTAATCATATGATTCTTCAAGGCTGTATTTAAATCGTAAATCACCTTTGGCACTTTTTTATCCCTACCCTTTATAAGGTTGCCTTGAATCATAGCGCTATTTTCACTAATACTATAAAAAATAGGAATACTAATAATAGCAAATACGATAAGAAACCAGTTAATTCTCTTTTCTCTCATAAAATCTCTCCTTATATATGGGACAGTAAAAGGTATGGCTTAGCCATACCTTTTACTGATAATCCGGCATACTTGGAGTAGAAATATCTTTTAGAGCTTCTCCAGCTTCACTTTGCATAGTCTGTTTAGTTGCTAAATCTCCTAAAGAAACCATGCCGACAATTTTATTATCTTCAATTACCGGTATTCTTCTTATTTGATTTTGGGCCATTAAATCTACCGCTTCATTAATATCCATATCTGGTGAACATGTGATTACATCTTTTGACATAATTTCCCTGCAGATGGTATCCCTTACATCTTGTCCCTCTGCAGCATTACGAATTACAATGTCTCTATCCGTAATAATTCCAACAATCTCTTCCCCATCTCTAACAGGTACAGATCCTACATTAGTATCCCTCATAATCTGAGATGCCTTTAAAACCGATTCTTCTTCATCTACCGAAAATATATTTTGAGTCATAATATCTCTTACTTTCATATCATTGCCTCCTTAGGGTAATTTCTATATTATTTTGGGCAATGTTAAAGTAAAATATGTATATGATAATATTTTAATTCTTTGTCACTCTGAGCATTAGCGAAGGATCTTACATCTTTCACTTCGTTCAGAATGACAAAGGATTAGCTTTGTTTACTTTATAACCAAATTAACAACCTTTCCTGGTACATATATTTCTTTTATAATACTCTTTCCATCTAACTTATCATCTATCGAAGCTTTTGCCTTTTCCAATATGGAATCCTTAGATTCTTCAATACTTATCTCAATTGTACTCCTTAATTTTCCATTGACCTGAACTGCAATTTCAATAGAATCTTCTTTCATTTTTCCCTCATCATATACAGGCCACGATTCATTAAATACTGTATCTGCATGCCCAATCATTTCCCAAAGCTCTTCTGCCGTATGGGGAATAAAGGGTGCTAAAAGTATAACAAGAGTTTCTATAGTCTTTTTATCCAAGCCTTTTGAGGATTTTGCAATGTCCATGAATTTATTAGTATACTCCATAAACCCACTAACAACGGTATTAAGATGGAAATCATTCATTCTAGTTGTTATTTCATAAATTAATTTATGCCTTGTTCTTTCCATTTCTCTAGTAGCTGCTACGGAGGAGTCTTTATTTTCAGTAATTAACTTCCATACTTTATTAATAAAGCGATACACTCCTTCTATCCCTCTGTCGTCCCACTCTGAATCCAGTTCTGGTGGACCTACGAATAATTCATACATACGAAGAGAGTCTGCCCCATATCTTTCTACTAATCCGTCTGGAGATACCACATTTCCTTTTGATTTGCTCATTTTGGCGCCATCTTTTGTAATCATTCCCTGATTAAACAGACGTTTAAATGGTTCTTCAAAATCTACCACGCCGATATCGTATAAGAATTTAGTATAAAATCTAGCATAAAGAAGGTGAAGCACGGCATGTTCTATCCCACCTACATAAATATCTACCGGAAGCCATTCTTTCATTTGTACCTTGCTTACTAATTCTTTATCATTATGGGGATCTGCATAACGCAGGAAATACCAGGAAGATCCTGCCCATTGAGGCATTGTATTGGTCTCTCTTTTTCCGGGTCCTCCACATCTTGGACATGTAGTATTAACCCATTCATCAATGGCTGCTAAGGGAGATTCCCCCGTTCCTGTAGGCTCATAGGATTCTACATCCGGTAAGGTTACTGGAAGATCCTCCTCCGGTACTGCAACCGCCCCACATTTTTCACAATGTATAATAGGAATGGGTTCCCCCCAATATCTTTGCCTTGAAAATACCCAATCTCTTAATTTATAATTGACTGTTTTCTTTCCTATTCCCTGTTCCTGAAGGTAATTGGCAATTACTTCCTTAGCTTCGTCAGAAGAAATACCGTCAAATATTCCCGAATTAATCATTATTCCTTCTTCTACATAGGCTTCTGTTAATGTTTTTTCCTCTTCCTCCTCCTTCTTGATAACCTGGATAATAGGGAGACTAAACTTTGTAGCAAAGGCAAAATCTCTTTCGTCATGGGCTGGGACACACATAATGGCCCCCGTACCATAATCAGCCAATACATAATCGGAAATCCAAATAGGAAGTTTTGCACCATTAAGAGGGTTCGTCACATAACTTCCCGTAAATATTCCCGTTTTGTCCTTATCTGCCATACGATCTATAGAAGATTTTGTAGATGCCTTAAAAACGTAATCTTCTACAGCTTGTTTTTGATTATTAGTAGTAATTTCACTAACCATCTCATGTTCTGGAGCTAGTACCATAAAAGTTGCCCCATATAAAGTATCTGGTCTTGTAGTAAAAACTTTTATTCTTTTATCTTGCCCTTCTATCTTAAAATCAATTTCAGCCCCATAGCTTTTTCCTATCCAATCGGTTTGCATTTTCTTTACTTTCTCAGACCAGTCTAAATCTTTTAAATCATTAAGGAGTCTTTCGGCATAGGCTGTAATCTTAAGCATCCATTGACGAAGATTCTTTTTGGTAACTACAGTATGGCACCTTTCACATTCTCCCCCTACTACTTCTTCATTTGCAAGTCCTGTTTTACAACTTGGGCACCAGTTAATGGGCATTTCCTTCTCGTATGCTAATCCCTCTTCAAACATTCTTGCAAAAATCCATTGGGTCCATTTGTAATAATTGGGATCCGTAGTATTGACCTCTCTATCCCAATCATAAATTGCACTGATTTCATGAAGCTGCCTTTTAAAATTAGCAATATTTTTGGCGGTTCCAACCCTTGGATGAACTCCCCTTTTAATTGCATCGTTTTCTGCTGGGAGTCCAAATGCATCCCATCCCATGGGATGAAGTACATAATGATTTTGCAATATTTTATAACGACTCCATACATCACTAAGAACGTAGCCTCGCCAGTGTCCTACATGAAGACCATTCCCTGATGGATAAGGGAACATGTCCAAACAATAGTATTTCTTCTTACCTGGTCCATCCTGATTTATGGGTTTTTTCTCCCAGATTTTGCGCCATTTCGTTTCGATAATCTTATGGTCGTAGCGTATGTTGTTCAAGGTCATTCCTCCTAAATTAATTATAGAAAGCCTCTCGTCTTTATTAGAGACGAAAGGCTTTTTCGCGGTACCACTCTAGTTTATTCCCAATGAGAATACACTTTCTTCCTTTAACGGGGAATTCCGTCTCCACCTACTCATTTCAGCGAGAAACTCTAAGGTGAGTTCGATATTCTTTGATACTGTTTTACACCGCCCAACAGCTCTCTAAAATCTTAGATGTATCTACTAATCCTTTTCAATGCTTTTATTACTATTTTTTGAGGCAATTGTAACATACCAATTATAAAAATGCAAGGTATAATTAATTATCATTATGAGAATGCCTCGCTATTTCGGATGCATTGAAAAATCTAGGTTTTTACTTCACTTAAGATGATATCACCTTAGTTCTATGCCTCTTTTTTCCTTGATTCCATAACTTTTTGTTGTACTTCTATTGGTGCTTCCTCATATCTATCAAATTTCATTGAAAAGCTTCCCCTTGCCTGGGTCATTGAACGAAGATCTGTTGCATATTTAAACATTTCTGCCATAGGTGCCTCAGCATCTATTTGTTGGCATTTTCCCTTAGGAATCATCCCTAGGATTCTTCCCCGACGTTTGTTAAGATCTCCTATTATATCACCCATATATTCATCCGGAACAGCTACCGTAACTTTAACCACAGGTTCAAGTATCACAGGTTTTGCCTTCTTAAGTCCTTCTTTAAAAGCGATAGATGTAGCTATTTTAAATGCCATTTCAGAAGAGTCTACCGGATGATAAGAACCATCTACTAGGGTGGCTTTTAATCCAACTACAGGGTATCCTGCCAATACTCCTGATTTGACGGAATCTTGAAGTCCCTTTTCAACTGCCGGAAAATACTGCTTTGGCACTGCTCCCCCAAATATCTTTTCTTCAAAGACAAAAGGTACTTCTAAATTTCCTAGGGGTTCAAATTCCATCCAAACATCTCCGTACTGCCCATGACCTCCTGATTGCTTTTTATGCCTCCCCTGAATTTTAATCTTCCCTTTAATAGTCTCCCTATAGGGAATAGTCGGCGCAAGTAAATCTACTTCTATCTTAAACTTCGATTTTAACTTATTGGTTATGACATCTAAATGTTGTTCACCTATACCATATATAATCTGCTCATGGGTTTCCTTATCTAAAAATACATGGAATGTCGGATCTTCTTCCATGAGTCTTTGAAGGCCTGAAGACATTTTATCTTCATCTCCTTTGCCCTTTGGAAATACAGCCATATTCATCAAGGACTCTGGAAATTCTATTTCTTCATAAACAATTGGTTTGTTTTTATCCGATAGAGTATCTCCTGTCATGGTATTATGGAGTTTAGCAACAGCTCCTATATCCCCTGCTCTAAGTTCCGGTACTGCAAATTGTTCCTTTCCCCTAAGGACATAAATATTAGAAATCTTTTCTTCTATATCCTTTTTTCCATTATACAATATAGAATCCGATTTTAACACTCCAGAACATACTTTAAAGATAGAAAGGCGGCCGATATATGGATCTACGATTGTTTTAAATACAAATGCAGATATCGGCTCATCCATGGAGCATTTACGCACTTCTATTTCTTTCGTGTGAGGATTTTCGCCTTCTATTTCTTCTTTAAATTGGGACGCAGAAGGCATGTAATTCAGTATGGAGTTAAGCATAACCCTAATACCCGTGTGATTTATAGCCGTACCACATAAAACAGGTACAATACTTCCATCTAAAACCCCTTTTTGAATGGCATCTGTAATTTCCTCTTGAGTAAATGCTTCCCCATTAAAATATTTTTCCATAAGTTCTTCACTGGTTTCCGCCACAGATTCTAGAATCATTTCTCTAACAGGTGCTATTTCATTATCCATTCCATCTGGGATTTCGCAAGATACTACGGTTCCATTGGCAAATCTTCTTCCTTCCATTTTAACTACATTAATAAATCCTGCAAATCTATCATTTTCTTTAAAAGGAACTTGAAACGGGGCAATTGTTTTTCCAAACTTTTCTCTTAAGTCTTCCAATATATCCCTTAAATTTGCATGTTCATCATCCATACCATTTACAAAAATCATTCTAGGGAGGTTCACCTCTTCAGTATATTCCCATGCTTTTTCCGTTCCTACCTCTATGCCAGATTTTGCTGAAACAACAATGATAGCAGAATCGGCAGCACGAATTGCCTGTTTGGTTTCCCCTATAAAATCAAAATATCCTGGGGTATCCAAAATATTGATTTTATGTTCTTTAAATTCAATGGGAATAACTGAAGCATTGATAGAGAACTTTCTCTTAATTTCTTCTGAGTCATAGTCACTTGTAGTATTTCCTTCGTCTACTTTTCCCTGTCGCTTAGTCTGTCCTGCAACATATAACATTGCTTCTGAAATAGTTGTCTTCCCACATCCACCATGGCCTAAAAGTACAACATTGCGAATTTGATCCATGCTATAGTTTTTCATTGCAGTTTCCTCCCAGTTTATATTTTTGTAAAGTCTACTATAGAGTTCTAGTTTTCTATAACTAGACTTCGTTTTCTGTATATTAGATATATTCCACACAAAAAATCTTTTTCCTTCTTAATAATTAATTATTTTGCACAATCTTCCTACTACCTATTATATCCACTTATAATATTTTTAATATTACTATTCATTATTCACTCTAAAATTCATCCTATTTAACTTTTTCTTCTAAATTCTAAGTATTAAAATGTGAATCTTCAAAGAAACCTCCCAATACTTACTTTGTTGACAGGTATACTTTATAAGTGTAAAATGTTTAAAACCTCAATGAATCGCCAACCTTAAAGATTAGGTTTTAATTATATTCAAAATATGAAATTTATAAGGAGGATTTAATATGATTATTGTAATGCGTCCTGAGGCTACAGAAGAAAATATTAAAAATGTAATACAAACCATAGAATATTGCGGCTTGAAGGTCCATCTATCTAAGGGCTTAGAAGTAACTATAATAGGTGTTATTGGTGAAAAATCTAAAATAAGCGAATCAAACTTAGAACTGCTATCTGGGGTGGATAGATTAGTCCCCGTAACCGAATCCTACAAACTGGCGAATAAGAAATTTAATGTGGAGCCTTCTGTCATTAAAATAGGAAATTATAAAATTGGTGGAAAAGAAATTATTATAATGGCAGGACCCTGTGCTGTTGAAAGTAAAGAACAGCTTCTTCTCACTGCCCATGCAGTAAAAAAAGCAGGGGCACAAATACTCCGTGGGGGGGCTTATAAACCAAGGACCTCTCCATATTCATTCCAAGGCTTAGAAGAAGAAGGTCTAAAGTATATGGTGGACGCAAGAAATGAAACCGGCCTCGCTATTGTTTGTGAAGTAACCAGTCTTCAAGCTGTAGAGACTGCTGCTAAATATGTGGATATGATGCAGATAGGGGCAAGAAATATGCAGAACTTCCAACTTCTTAAAGAAGTTGGTAAAACTAAGCTACCTGTACTGCTCAAAAGAGGCTTAAGTGCTACAATCGATGAATGGCTTAATGCTGCTGAATATATTATGAGTGAAGGAAATCCTAATGTTGTTCTTTGTGAAAGAGGAATTAGGACCTATGAAACTGCTACTAGAAACACTTTAGATATCAGTGCAGTCCCCGTTATTAAATCAAAAAGCCATCTCCCAATTATTGTAGATCCAAGTCATGCTACGGGAATCCGCGCTTTTGTAGAGCCTTTGGCAAAGGCATCAATTGCAGCAGGAGCTGATGGACTTATGATAGAAGTTCACCCTAATCCTTCTAAGGCCTTATCAGATGGTCCCCAATCTCTTAACCCTGAAGATTTCTTAACACTTACTTCTGATTTAAAACCGTTGATAAATATTATGGGGAGAAGCTTTAATAGTCATGAATAAAGTTGGAATTATCGGTCTTGGACTTATTGGTGGTTCTATAGCAAAAGCATTAAAACAAAAATGTGGCACTAATCATATTACTGCCATGGATTTAGATCGTTCCATACTCAATAAAGCTTTTGAGGAAGGAGTTATCGATTCTTTTACGACATCTATAGATAGCCATTTTAGCGATTGTAATATTATCTTCTTATGTATCCCTGTTAAAAAAATTGCTCTCTGTGTTAATAAATTAATCCCATTTATAAAAGAAGAATGTATTTTAACAGATGTAGGCAGTACAAAAAATGCCATAATGAATGAACTAGGGTCTTTACTAGACAAAAGTAGTATTTACTTTATAGGTGGACACCCCATGGCAGGTTCCGAAAAAATGGGCTATGATGCCTCTAGGGGACATCTATTTGAAAATGCTTATTATATCCTTACACCTAATAATAAAACTCCAAAAACTAAACTGGATATTTTAAAAGATTTCATTACCGCCATAGGGGCTATACCTATTGTTATTTCACCAGAATATCATGATTTAATTACAGCATCTATTAGTCATGTCCCGCATATTATTGCTTCATCCCTCGTTCATATGGTTAAAACCCTCGATGATACCAATAAATACATGCATTTATTAGCAGCAGGAGGATTTAAGGATATTACTCGTATCGCTTCTTCCTCCCCTGAGATGTGGCATAATATTTGTATATCCAATCAAAGAGAAATCCTATTTGTACTTGATCATTTTATAGAAATCCTTACACAGTTTTCATCTGCTATAAACGATAATAAAGATGATGCTATATGGGACTTTTTTGAAAGTGCAAAGCAATATAGGGATACATTTTCAAATAGGAGTCCAGGGGCCTTTGCCAAAACTTACGAAATTATTATAGATGTAGTGGATGAACCTGGAATCATAGCTAATATTGCTACTCTTTTAAGTAATCATAAGATTAACATCAAAAATATTGGAATTATAAATAGCAGAGAGTATGAAAACGGTGTTCTACAAATTTTATTCGACAAGGAAGATGATAGGCAAAAAAGCGTTAAGCTTTTAAAAGATACCAATTATATAATTTATAAGAAATAGGGGGTAAGGTATGATTATTAATCCACGGTGCAATATAAATGGGGTAATTACTATCCCTGGTGATAAATCTATTTCCCATAGGGCAATTATGCTTGGTTCCATAGCAGAGGGTAAGACTGAAATCACGGGGTTTTTAATGGGAAATGACTGCTTATCCACCATAGATTGTTTCAGAAAGCTAGGGGTACAAATAGATGTAACCGATAAAAAAATAATTGTCCATGGCAGTGGGCTTTTAGCCTTAACCCCTCCGGTTGATATATTGGATGTGGGAAATAGTGGGACCACTATACGTCTTATAACAGGTATCCTTTCTTCTCAACCCTTTTCATCTGAAGTCACTGGGGATTCTTCCATCCAAAAAAGACCTATGTTAAGGGTAGTAAGCCCCCTTAGGGAAATGGGTGCGGATATCGATGGTATAGAAGATGGTAAGTATTGTCCCCTCCATATTAAAGGTAAAAACTTAAACGGAATCAACTATAAGTTGCCTGTAGCCAGTGCTCAGGTTAAATCCTCTATATTATTTGCTTCCCTTTATGCCAGAGGTGAAACGAAAATTTATGAACCTAGAACCTCAAGGAATCACACGGAAATCATGGTAAATCATTTTGGTGGAAATATAATACAAACTAATAACGAAATTGTATCTTTCCCAGTCAAAAAACTTACTGCCCAAAAGGTGAATATCCCAGGGGATATATCCTCGGCAGCATACTTTATTGCTGCTGCTTTAATTTTACCAAATTCAGAACTATTAATTCAAAATATAGGAATCAATCCTACCCGTGATGGGATTATTACTGTCTTTAAGAAAATGGGTGGCAATATTGATTTGTTAAACCGGAGGTATCAATGCGGAGAACCTGTTGCCGATATATTAGTCCGCTCCTCAAAACTTCATGGTATAAAAATAGGAGGAAGCATCATTCCCAAACTTATCGATGAAATCCCCATATTGGCTGTAGTTTCTTGTTACAGTGATGGAATAACCGTAATAAAGGATGCTCAGGAGCTTAAAGTTAAAGAATCTAATAGAATTCATGCCATGGCTGCAGAACTAAATAAAATGGGAGCCAAAGTTTTAGAAACTGAAGATGGAATGATTATAGAAGGGGTCAAAGCTTTAAAAGGCGCCGCAGTTGAAAGTTATCATGACCATAGGGTAGCTATGTCCTTAGCAATAGCAGCTCTTAAAGCGGAAAATGAAACTATTATTAATAACAGTGAGTGTGCAGATATTTCCTACCCTAACTTCTTTACTACTTTAAAAAACCTCTAGCTCCAATTTGCTTATATATAAAGAATCAATTATAATGTATCTATGAATTTCTAACTATAAGATTTTATTAAGTGCTGGTTTTTTATTTTTGGAGGGTGGAAAATGATTAAAACAACCATCGTTGGCTTTGGAGATAGTCTTACCTATGGATACGGTGTTCCTAGTAATATAGGATTTATTGAGAGATTAGAAAAACACATGCCCCAATATTTCCCTAGTATATCTTGGTACATTGTAAATAGCGGTTGTAATGGAGATACCACTAGAGAAGGGCTTGAAAAGTTGGAAAAAGAAGTCCTTAATTATAACCCAAATGTAGTACTTGTTCTTTTTGGCTCTAATGACTCTTCTATGAACGAGACCCAATTTAGGACTTTAGACGAATACGAAAGTAATCTTATGAAAATCATTAAAAATATCAAGCGGCATAACAATCGCACGGGGCTAAACGGGTGTGTTCCAATTCCTATCCTAATTACCCCGCCCCCCGTTTATGAAAATGTTTGCTCTCCCACTAGAAACAATAATCGATTAAGACAGTATGGACATATCGTAAAAACCATAGCCAAGGATTATCATTGCCCATTGATAGATTTTTTTGAACACATGATAAGTTATGGTGACTATGTGGACTTATTAGCCGATGATGGCCTCCATTTGAATGAAAAAGGATATGACCTCTTGTATGATCTTATTTTCTCGGAATTGACTAAACTTGTTAATTACCAAGGACTTTTAAAAGACTGGGATGAATTTGAAGAAGAATATTAAAAAACCCTCTTAAGATTAAGAGGGCTTTTTAGTATTTTATATTCATTTGACCATTGTCAAGAATTTCTGCATCTGCCTTTAATACTTCTTTAATGAACTCAAAGGGCACATAGGTAGTGCCTTCCCTTATTTCCGGTGCTGTTCCTAACTTTATAAGCATTCTTGCAAAGCTGTAATTATCCTGCCCTATTACTACCCTAGTCCATTGGGGACCTCTCGATAATTCTACAGACTGTTCTTTTCCATTCCATCTAACCGTATAATCCAGGGCTTTTGCAACCTTAGCTAGAGGTATCATGGTTACATTTTTATTGTTTTTATACGTATTTACATTAAGGGTAACCTCTTTTAAAACAATCTTTTCAAGAGCTGTTTCTTCTTCGATGGTTTCTACTTCTCCCGCCCTGCCCATTGGTTCCTTATCCATTACTATTATCTTTTCGGGGGGCGTTTGGGCTGGGATACTCCTAGTGGTAATGGTATAAAAAACAATCAAATCCTTATCATAAATATCCTTGCTGTCTACGGTGTTTCCCTTTTCATCAACTATTACGGTTTCATCTGATACATTCAATTTAAGGTTTCTATCTGCGCTTAAAAGTTCATTGTCGAATTTTGATACTTTTACACTACCAAAGTCTTCATTACTATTAACCACAATAACATCTGGATTCATTCTAGGAGGCATACTAAGTGCCATTATGGTATCTTTTCCATAGTATACAGAAATGCTCATTCCTTCTTTTAGATTGTTTTTGCTAACAAAATCTCTGCTGCTATCATCTAAAAGAACCACATCATCGGAAACATAGAAAATTATACTTTCAGAAATTTGTCCTTCCTCAGTTCCCTCAACCCATATAGAAAAATGGTTTTCTCCTATATTTACTTCTTTAATTATTCCTTTGTATGTAATATAATCGACTACACTTTCCATAATAGGTGCAGATATTGGCACGGCTTGCCCTATGGGAATCTTATTTCCCTCTGCATATACTGCGGTACTTGTTGCCATACATAATATCATTGGTGCTATAACAAGTTTTTTAGATATTTTCATATATATCTCTCCTTTCTACTATATAGACGAAGGAAAAATTTAAAAGTTCCATTTTCTTTACTTTATCCCAAAATACTTTTCCGCATTATTAAAGCTGATATTCTGTACAATTTTACCTAGTAACCTCATATCATTTGGGAATTCTCCATTTTCCACCCATCCGCCTATTAAATTACATAAGATTCTTCTAAAGTATTCATGTCTTGGGTAGGATAAGAAACTCCTTGAGTCTGTAAGCATTCCAACAAATCGACTTAATAAACCTAAATTAGCCAATGCTTTCATTTGCTCTATCATTCCATCTCTTTGATCATTAAACCACCAGGCAGAACCAAATTGAATCTTACCTGGAATACCCCCTTGAAAGTTGCCAATCATAGTGCCTAGCACATAATTATCCTTTGGGTTGAGGGTATAAAGTATGGTTTTAGGCAGTTTATTTTCCCTATCCAAGGAATCCATAAATCTTGATAGGGGGTGGGCGATATTTAAATCGTTAATAGAGTCAAATCCTGTATCTGGTCCTATTTCATTAAACATACGAGTATTATTATTACGCATGGTGCCGATATGAAGCTGCATTGTCCAGCCAAGTTTTGCATATAATTTGGCTAAAAATTGAAGGAGCGCTGTCTTAAACTTTTCTTCTTCCTCTAAGCTAATACTATCTCCTTTTAGAGCCTTAACAAAAATAGTCGATACTTCTTCTTTGGATGCCTCTCTATATGGAACATAATCAAAAGCGTGATCTGATAAGCGGCTGCCTTCTTTGTGGAAGAAGTTTATTCTTTCTTCTAATGCATTTAAGAATTCATCATAATTCACAATGGCCTTACTACTTACTTCTCCTAACTGTTTTACCCAAGGGATAAAGGTATCTTTTTCAATATTGATTCCCTTATCAGGGCGAAAAGATGGGAATACTGTGGCTTCTAATTTTCCTTCTCCTCTAATAAGCTTATGATACTTTAAATCATCCACTGGATCATCAGTGGTTCCAATATATCTTACATTGGATTTTTTGATTAAATCTCTTACACCAAAATCTTTTCCGTTTAATTTGGCATTGGCTTCTTTCCATATTTTATCTGCTGTTTCTTCATTTAGAACCTCGTATATTCTAAAAAATCTTTGTAATTCTAAATGGGTCCAGTGATATAGGGGATTTCCTATGGTGTAAGGGATAGTTTTAGCCCAGGCTTTAAACTTGTCATAATCACTGGCATTCCCAGTTATATATTTTTCATCTATTCCATTAGCTCTCATAGCTCTCCATTTATAATGATCACCGTATAACCATACCTCTGTTATATTCTCAAATTTTTTGTTCTCCCATATTTCTTTGGGATTTATATGACAGTGATAATCATATATTGGCATATCCCTTGCATAATCATGATAGAGCCTTATAGCTGTTTCATTTTGAAGCATAAAATTTTCATCTAAAAATTTTTTCATTGGGATTCCCTCTTTCTTTTAAGTATAGAAAAACAATTATTATAATACTATATATACCCCTTAAGTCCAAGAATTAATATATCAGAACTCTAATATCTAGGAGGAAAAATAACTCCAGAAGAGCTTGGACATAGGATGGCTTTCCCATATTAAATAGCATATAATAGTTCTATAAGAATTAGTACCTATTAGTAGTTCCAATTATCTCTTAAAGTATGATAATAAGAGGTAGAATTCGTATATATTAATAAATTTACTAACAGGCACCATATATTTTTAGGAGGCTCTATGATGACTTCTTCTAATTTTGTAATTATGCATATTGATGTGAATTCAGCCTATCTCAGTTGGGAAGCCATGTACAGATTACAACAAGGTGATAAAATAGATCTAAGAACCATCCCTTCTGTTGTTGGGGGAGACCCTAAAAAAAGGCATGGGGTTGTCCTTGCCAAATCCATCCCCGCAAAAAAATATAAGATTAAAACCGGTGAATCTTTATTTTCAGCCCTACAAAAATGCCCAAATCTTACAATAGTTCCCTCCCATCATGAACTTTATATGGAATGTAGCAACAATTTAATGAGGGTGCTAGAGGAATATTCTCCTATTATTCAAAGGTATAGTATCGATGAATGTTTTTTAGATTATACCCATATGGAGTGTCATTTTGGGGATCCTGTTTCTGCCGCATACTCAATAAAAAATCGCATCAAAAAGGACTTGGGGTTTACGGTAAATATTGGGGTTTCCCATAATAAACTCTTGGCAAAAATGGCCTCGGATTTTACAAAACCTGATGCAGTACATACCTTATTTCCCCATGAGATAAGAGAAAAAATGTGGCCTCTTCCTGTAGAAGAATTGTTTATGGTAGGGGGCGCTACCGCCTCTAAACTTTATAATTTAGGAATATATACTATAGGAGATTTGGCAAGGGCAAATCCAAGGTTTCTATCACAGCATTTTAAAAGCCAAGGAATTTTAATTTGGAACTTTGCCAATGGTATTGAAAGTTCACCAATAATAGGTGAGGACTATTCTCCTATTAAAGGAATTAGTAATTCTACAACTGTTTCTTCAGATATAATCGATAGAAAAACAGCCCATAAAATTCTTCTGTCCCTTGCTGAAAATGTAGCAATGCGACTTAGGGAAGAAAAATATTATGGGGAGCTAGTCTCTATATCTATTAAATCCAGCGACTTTAGGCATTATTCGCATCAAAGAAAAATTGGTATGGCAACGGATAGCACCCACTATATTTATAGATATGCCTGTAGCTTGTTTGATGAAGCTTGGAAGGGAGAACCCATAAGAAGCCTTGGAATAAGGGTGTCAGAATTATGTAATGATGAATCTTGCCAAATGTCCTTATTTAATACTTCCGATATAAAAAAACAACAAGCAATAGACAAGAGCATAGACGATTTAAGAAAAAAATTCGGTTCTAAGGCAGTATTTAGGGCTAGCCAGCTCTAATCTACATATGGTGTTAATTTAGGAAAACATCTATGATACCTAATTTATCAAAAAACAAATAATGGTATGTTATTATAGAAAGAAAAATAAAATAACCATATAAATTACATATACCATTAAGAGTAATGATGCCTGTATCCGACTTATCCGCCTAGTAACTATAGTTGGAATAACCAAACCTAAGGATAAAATCATAGCTACCGGGATATCAAGTACAATGGTCTGTCGCTCTATCGTAAGAGGTGAAACACTGGCAGAAGCCCCCAAGACTAAACAAATATTTAGGATATTGGCACCTAAGATATTACCTATGGATAACTCATCATGGCCCTTTATTAAAGCGGTCATTGATGTAACCAATTCTGGTAGCGAGGTCCCTAGGGCAATCATCGAAAGGCTTATTACTGCTTCGGGTACCCCCCAACTATTGGCAATCTTCACTCCATATGTAACTAAGAAGTTTGACCCCATTAGAATTAGGATTATTCCCAAAATGAACATAGCCACATGTTTACTAATTCCTTTGGGGACAGTTTTTCTTTTTGTTTGTCTTTTTATTTGTCTTTTTGTATGTTTTGTTTTGTTTTTATATTGCACAATTGTAACATTAAAAATTATATATACTAATAATAACATTAATAACCCAACCGCTGAGGATAACCCTATGTACCCTTTTTGTGCAGACCACCAAAAAAAGACGATATACCCTATCATCATCATTCCTTTTAGCTTAAAAATACGGGAATCTATCCTACTGGGTTTAATAACGTTGTACATTGCTAAAACCAATCCAATATTACATATGATTGATCCAATAGCATTTCCTATCGCTACCGTTGGACGATTTTGCATAGAGGATATAACTGAAACACTAGTTTCAGGGAATGTAGTACCCAAGCTTACTATAGTTGCCCCAATAAGCACCTCTGGAAGACCTGTTACCCGTGCAACCCATGTTGCTTCATCAACAAAATGGTCCCCTCCTTTTATAATAAAAATAAGTCCAATTCCAAATAAAAAGTAGGTAAGAAGCATATACTCAACTCCTTTATAAATATGGTTATTTCATATTTATGAGATACCTATAATTTTCATACACTATAAAAACTAATTTTATTGTATCTTTCTAGATTATCTATTTTAAAATAAAAAGTTGTGCACAAAGGTAAGATTAAATCTACACTTTTATCCACAACTCATTATCAACCTGTTATTTATTTTCTGCTTCTTCTATCGCTACTGCAACCGCTACTGTAGCCCCAACCATTGGGTTGTTACCCATTCCTATAAGTCCCATCATTTCTACATGGGCTGGTACAGAGGAAGAACCTGCAAACTGAGCATCAGAGTGCATTCTTCCCATGGTATCTGTCATTCCATAGGAAGCAGGTCCTGCTGCCATATTATCTGGATGAAGGGTTCTACCTGTTCCACCACCGGATGCAACGGAGAAGTATCTTTTATTTTGTTCTGTACATTCCTTTTTGTAAGTTCCTGCTACTGGGTGTTGAAATCTTGTTGGGTTTGTAGAGTTTCCTGTAATGGATACGTCTACCTTTTCATGATGCATTATAGCTACCCCTTCTCTTACATCATCTGAACCGTAGCATTTTACCTTTGAACGTTCTCCCTTTGAATATGGAGTTTCACTTACTATGCTAAGTTTTCCCGTATAATAATCAAAGGTTGTTTCAATATATGTAAATCCGTTAATTCTTGATATAATCTGAGCTGCATCTTTTCCAAGACCGTTTAAGATAACTCTTAAGGGTTCTTTCCTAACTTTGTTTGCTGATTTTGCTATACCAATAGCTCCTTCAGCCGCAGCAAAGGATTCGTGACCTGCAAGAAAAGCAAAACATTTTGTTTCTTCTTTAAGAAGCATCGCCCCGAGATTTCCATGGCCTATTCCTACTTTTCTATCATCGGCAACAGATCCTGGGATACAAAAAGCTTGAAGACCTTCTCCTAAAACTTTAGCTGCATCGGATGCGTTGGTGCATCCTTTTTTAATAGCTATGGCAGCTCCTACTATGTATGCCCAACATGCATTTTCAAAGCAGATAGGCTGAATTTCTTTTACAATGTTATAAACATCTATTCCTTTTTCATCACAAATTTTTTTAGCATCTTCTATAGAAGTGATGCCATATGTATTTAAAACAGAATTAATCTGATTTATTCTTCTTTCATATCCTTCAAATAACGGCATTCTTTTATCCTCCTAATCTATTATTCTTCTCTTGGGTCTATTAGTTTTACAGCTTCATCAAATCTTCCATAGGTTCCTGTAGCCTTCTTTATCGCTTCGTTAGCATCGGTACCCTTTTTAATCATTTCCATCATTCTTCCTAGGTGAATGAATTCATATCCTATGATTTCATCGTTCTCGTCTAGTCCTGTTTTTGTAATATAACCTTCTGCCATTTCTAAGTATCTAGGGCCCTTTGATACTGTGCTATACAATGTCCCTACCTGACTCCTTAGGCCTTTTCCCAGGTCTTCAAGTCCTGCACCTACAGGAAGTCCCCCTTCCGAAAAAGCAGTCTGGGTTCTTCCATATACAATTTGAAGAAATAATTCCCTCATAGCTGTATTGATAGCATCACAAACAAGGTCAGTATTCAGTGCTTCAAGGATTGTTTTTCCTGTTAAAATTTCCGCTGCCATCGCTGCGGAATGAGTCATTCCCGTACATCCCAAGGTTTCTATTAAAGCCTCTTGTATTATGCCATCCTTAACATTAAGGGTTAATTTACAAGCTCCCTGTTGTGGTGCACACCAGCCTACCCCATGGGTTAAGCCTGAAATATCTTTCACTTCTTTTGCCTTTGTCCACTGTCCTTCCTGTGGTATAGGTGCTGGACCATGATTGGGCCCTTTAACTACACAAGTCATTTTTTCTACTTCATGGGTGTAATTCATTTTAATCCCCTTCCTCTTTATATTATGGATGTTAATCGACAAAAAAGTCCATTATCCCCACCGTATTATAGCATGAATATATCATTCATGCTATTTTAAAAGCCTAATAAATCCAATAATTTCTTCTCTGCATATCTATTCTTACCTTGATAGGGAAAATTGTGAATATAAATGGCTGGGTTAAAGTTAAGTTCTATAATACTATAATCTTTTCCATGAGGCAATTTGTAAATGTCTTTAATAATCATATCTACTCCACAAATCTTTGCACCTACCGACTTTGCAGCCTTTACTGCTATTTTTTTATATTCATCTATTACTTCATCAGTATAATCTATGCTTTCCCCTCCAGTACTTATATTAGAGTTCTCCCTTAAGTAAACAATTTCTTTTTCCCTTGGAATATAATATATATCTTTATCCTGAAACCTTAAAAAGTCCTTTTCTATTTTTCCGAGATTTATCTTTTCAAAAGGAGTAAGGTGCCCCTCACCCCTTAGGGGATTCTTGTTTTTCTTCTCTACTAATTCTTCAATATTATGAGTGCCATCCCCCTCTACATTGGCAGGAATCCTATGAAGAATTCCCACCGTTTCTTCACCCAAGACTAAAAATCTATACTCTTTTCCATCAATATACTCCTCAATTAAAACTGTATTATCATGTTTTAATGCTTCTTTTATGGCATCCATAAATTGCCCCTTAGAATTATTATCAATAAGTATTACTACTCCTATACCAAAATTTGTGCTCTTGGGTTTAATCACTGTAGAAGAACCTGAAAACATTTCCCAGGCCCTATCCCCTTCTTCCATGGACTTTACTGTTATCCCTTCTGGGATACTAAATCCCGCTTCTTTTAATACGAACTTAGTCACCAGTTTATTTTCCATTATTAAAGGAGCGATATATGTATCTAGGGAAGTCCTGGTGGCTTCTTTTATATATTCTATTTTATTTCCTTTTATAAGCCTTATAAAATTATCCCCTGCATCCAATATATCCACTTTTATATTTCTATTTAAAGCTTCCTTTATAAGAATTTCTGTAGAAAGTTCCATGGTATCCCTCCATACTTATTTATTCTTTTTAATCCCTGTATTTAGTTTGGCTCTTCTTAAACCAAATTCAAGGAAGTTTTCACCGTATTTATTCATTTCATCACTAATTTTATAAGATAGAATTTTTGACGGA
>JAAYQR010000005.1 GCA_012519205.1 Candidatus Epulonipiscium sp.
CCAAATCCCCCAATAATTTTTCTGTAGGCCCTCCTACCTCCTCAAAAATTCTGTAGGCTAGTCTTTCAAAACTGAGGACTTCCACTTCTATAATTCCCTTTTTATCTAAGGATTTAATTAAATCCTTTTGGGTTTGAAATGTAAATTGTTCTGGAACTATTAATATTAGAGAATTTCCTCTATTCTCTTTTAACTTATTTTTTATATCCTTATATATATAATTAGTTTTTCCCACACCGGAGCGACCTAATATATATTGAATGCTCATGCATATTCCTCCATGATAGAGAGGGCCTCACCCTCCTTATTCTTCTATTGTATACACATATAATTCTTTACCATTTAAGCTTTCCATATTAACATTTTTTTCGTTACCCTCGGTAACAGCTATCCGATTAGGATTTCCATCGGATATATATCTATAATGGGGGTATTCCTCATAATATTTTAAGTACCACCATAAATCCCCCTCTTCACCTTCCGATCCCCTAACCCTAGGTACATTTAATGAATCGAATTTTATATGGTAAGGTGGGTAAAAGGGTCCGCTAGGTCCTTCCCTTAGGGCTATTTTATATCCATACTCTTCCCCTTCGTAGATTCCTTCCTTTATCAAGTATCTCAATTCTTCTTTTGGTCTTTCACCAAAAGGGTATGCAAATGAATCCGCTATATATCCTGGCAGAGCATCTTTAATCATTTTGTCTGCTTTACCTAATTGTTCCTGTATCCCACCCTTATCCAATTTAGATAAATGGGCGTGGGAATAAGTATGGCTAGACACTTCATATCCATTATCTGTTAAATATTTTACCCTTTCCTCAAAGCTTCCATCCCCAGCAAAAGGGTCATTATCTCCATTGATATAAAAAATTGCGTTTTTCCCAAAATCAGGGTGTTCATTACAGAACTTATTCATAATATCCACTGCAGAATTAGGTGTGGGACTTAATTTGCCATCTTCATCAGTTAGTGAAAAACTAGTACTAATCCCATCATCAAAGGTAATAATGATGGGGGTATACCCCGCCTCAACGGAAATATTATTATTTATATAGTCTTTCATGGAAATAAGCCTATACCCATTATCATATAAATAATTTAAGTCTTTTTTAAAATCTTCTATCCTTCTTTGATATGGACTTGGAGGATTCTCTTCCACTAGTCCATGATACATAATAATCATAATATGTCCTAATTCATTGGGTTTGACTTTTTGATAATCTATTTTTTTCACTTGCTCTTTTAATTCTTCTTGCTTTTTTTCCGATTCTGTTTTTGGCTCTTTTATTTGTTCTCTTTCAGTTTCTAAAGAATTTTGTGCCCTTTCGTCTGTCACTTTTTCATCTTCATCATGGACTTTATTGTTTTTCATGCAGGCCGCTACCATAAACGGAATAGCGAAAATTAGAAATACAATAAAGATGCTTTTGACTCTTTTAAACATAATATTTCTTCCCCTCCAGTCGATTTGTGTCATTTTATATTATACTCATTATTATGGTTCATACCAAGAAATAATTCAAATTTATCAATATAAAATAAAATTAAGTCATATAATAACTATTTTTATCTTTTCTTTCTTTACTCTATAGATTATAATAGAAGATAATAATATACACATAAGTGAAATTTACAAGGGGGTTATGTAATGGGAGTTTTTAATAAAAAGAAAAAGGAAGAGAAGTTCCTACAGCAAAATGAGCTTTTCAAAACAGAATTAATTAAACAATTTAATAATGCTTTAGATCCTATAAAATCAAGTTCTGATGAGCTAGATGAAATCCTAAACAAAGCATATGCTACCTCGGAATATGCAGCATCTCTTTTAAATCAGCAAGCCCCATCCTATATGGATAGTTGTTCAGAACTATCAGATATTGCAAATCAATACGATGCTTTATCTTCTGAAACAAAACAAATATCGGAAAACATAGATTCAATGAATGAAATCGCAGGAAATGCAGTAAAAACTGCAGAGGATGGGCAGGTCTATGTAGAAGAATCTATTGCCAAAATCAATAAGCTTAAAAATACCATAGAAAGAACCAACCAAACTATTACTTCTCTGAGCAAAAGTTCGAGCGAAATTGGTAATATTTCTCAAATTATTACCAGTATCTCCAGTCAAACTAATCTTCTTGCTTTGAATGCTTCTATCGAAGCAGCTAGGGCTGGTGAACACGGTAAAGGTTTTGCCGTGGTTGCAGAGGAAGTTAGAAAACTTGCAGAGCAATCTTCAAAATCTGCAGAAGATATTACTAATTTAATTTCGGGGTTACAGCAACAAACTTCTGAAGTCTCTGAAATTATGTCTAGCAGTGCGGCAGAGGTAACCGAAACCGTGACGGCTGTTAATAAGGCAGGGGATGCTTTTGAGTCTATCAACCAATTTGTTGAAACAATACTAACCCAGTCGAATACAATCAACAGAACAATCGACCTTATATTAGAAAGCATGAAATCTATCTCTTATGCTGTAGAGGCTGCTGCCTCCGCCTCATCTAAAGGGGACAATATCTATGATGATTTAATAGATAATAATCAAAACCAGGTGCAGGCTATTTCAGAATTAAGGCAAGTAAGTGATAGCATGACCAATAAGCTTAATTCTCTACAAAGATTTGTAAACACATTAAATCAATAAAGTAATAAACAAAAAATAAGCAGAAAACTTCTGCTTATTTTTTGTTTATAATAAATTTGGCTAATAATCAAAATCTTATTGAAACTTAGTATATAATGTGTATAATTAATTTAATGCATATATTATGTACCAAATCCGATAGATTCATCGCCAAAAAACTTCATCGTATGTTAAAGACCTTTAAGGTTCCCCTGGGACTCCACAGTCCCAGTGGGTCTTTCCCCATAATCTTCGTTTTACACCGAAAGAAATTATTAATGAAGATGGAAACGAGGCCTGAAATCAACTAGGTGAATTCCTTAAGTGGTGGAGAAAAGATTAAGTACTATATTATTGACTAAAATATGCGTTTGCATTCTTTTTTAAATAAAATAATTTGTATATGAGGTGATTTTATGAGTTATATTTATATTTCCTATGCCCCTAATGATAAGCTTGTTGCCGAAGAAGTATGTCAGGGCCTAGAGCAGAGAGGAATAAAATGTTTTGTTTCCTCTAGGGATGTTAAGCTTGGTCAAAACTATGGAGAAGCAATCCTTAATGCCATTGAAAATTGTATGGCTATGGTTGTTATTTTTTCTTCCAATTCCAACTCTTCGCAACAAGTCTTTAGAGAACTAAGTAAAGCCACAGAAAAGGATTTAACAATTATTCCATTTATAGTTGAGGAGATTCAGCCCTCTAAATCCATGGAATATTATTTATCAGTACCCCTTGTCCTCAATGTTTCTAATGAACCACTAGAACAAGGCATTGCAAAATTAGAAAGTACTATTAGGAATGCAGAAGACCCCACCCATATTAAATCACCTATAAACCAGCACTCTCCCTCTCCTGCTCCTATTAGTAATAAAAAAAGTAGCAGCCCTACTATTATCTTAGCCATTACTATCGTAGGATGTTTTTTAGTTATTGTTATTTTTATTAGTATGATAACTGTTTCTTTACTTAAATATAAACAAAACACCAATGGTATTGTTCATCATATTGATAGTAGTACCTCTATGGCTGATTCTGATACTTCAGATATCCCTGATATATTAGCAACCCAAGACACTCCTACCTCTGATGTTACGAAGAACATAGAAACTTCTCTACAGGATGTAGAAAAATCCTCCGACCCCATTAATGATAAATATCATTTTGTCCATTCTACTTTACCCGTAGGAGAAAATTTAACCTATACAACCGACGTAAATAAAATAGAAGTGATATCAAATTCATACCAAAAAGCAGAATTTATCTCAACTGATGCATCAGTTTGCTTATCCAATATTATCGATTCTCTTGGTTGGAGTGCCTATGAGGAATATTATAAAGATCCAGAAAACATATATTCTGATTTTCATGAATCCTATATCAAAGAAGATCTCGAATACTATATAAAATTAAGTCAGGAAATTTTCGAGCATACTTGGGATTTTGATAATGATTTTTCTATCAAGTATAAAGCTAAAAATCCTTTACCTATTGAATTGGCCTTAAATCCGGAAGGTAAGCTAGATGGAGTTATCCTTGAAGTAGATATAGTTATTACTGCCGAAGAAGTAATAACAAAAAAGCATAAATATTATTTTAAATATGTTGAAAAAGATGATAGATATAGATATGTAGGTGAAGTTGAATAAAGTGAAACTAGGCATCCTATTACCCGAAATTAATAAACAGGCATTTTTCTAGTCTTTTAGAGTATATGCGAAGAATCTAGGATATTAAATTCTTCGCTATACTCAGGTTGGTGACCTTAATTATTGTTATGATTATCATCATGGAGTACTTGATCTATTATTATAACAAGTGCTATTATTAAAGCTTGATTTTCTTTATCATCTATCTCTACTCCATAAGTATCCCTAATTGAAAAAAACTTTTACTTACAAATGCTACTACCCTCCCATCCTTTTTAATTCTAAAGTCATATCCGAAGAAATCCCCCTCTATACTATATTTTCCCTGATTACTATCTATATCAAATTTTGGTCTAAAAAACGTAAATTCTTTTTTTTACCTTGGCTACATATTGATTATCCATGTAAATAGAATACTCCGGAAGGAATCTAAATAACTTCTGTTCTATATACACTCTTTCCTTTCCATTTTCATCATATATTCTTAGTTTATCACCTAGGGCAAATACCTTTCCTTTTACATAATATCTTTTGTTTCCATATTCATCTAAGATATTAAAGTCATCTCCAAAGCTTAATATTTTTTGTTTGATTTGATATTTCATATACATTCCCCCTTAGGATTTCTTAACTGCTTTGACATTTTTTATTTCATAATATAGTTATTATACCTCTAAAATTTAACATATGAAAGAAAAAACTGCTAACTAAGTTAGCAGTTCCTTATAGGTAAAAATCATGATTTTTTATAGTGCGATAGAACCTTCTGTTTTTTATAATCCAATTGTTTGTTGCTTTTCTTGGATTTAAGAAATATAAAGACTCTCCTATATTATTAGTTCCTTCTAACGCTGCTGTAGCAGCCTTTATACTATCCCCGGAGGGGTTATTATATATTGTACCATTAGCCACGGGAGTATATTGTACTCCCCAGTTTCTATCAAATATTACCCCTTTTATAGTATCTGGAAAATCCTTATTTCTTTTTCTGTTTATAATACAATTTGCCACTGCTAATTTACCTTCATAAGGTTCCCCCCCCTGCTTCTGCTTCAACTATTCTAGAAAGCCAATATATATCTTCCTCTGAATAAGATAATACTGGGGAAATAACTGTTTCTTGGGATCTTTTTTCAACATATTGATCTGTAAATAATCTTACATAGGCATTGCCCTCATCCCATTCAACATTTAAATCAAAGGCTTCCGCTACAAATCTAAGGGGCACGAAGGTTCTGCCCTTGTATATGTTAATAGGGGCATCTAACTCTATGGTTTCATCATTTATGAAAGCATAGGTTTTTCTAATAGGCAGACGAAGAATTACACTATTTTTCATTAGGATTGCTTCTTCATTATCATTATTCCAATTTATATCCTTTACTCCTATAGCTTCTGCAATAAATCGAATAGGTACAAAGGTAAGCCCTCCCTCCATATACGGTGCCTCATCGGTGACTATAGCCTTATTATCTAAAAAGACCTTAATTGTTTTATTTCCTGCAATAGGGCGAAGCTTTAGCAGATTTCCTATATATAATTCACTTTTTCCATTTAGACTGTTTATTTGGTTAGAACTTATGTTATATTTTTGTGAAATAGTCGTTACATTGTCACCCTGTTGTACAGTATGCATTATATAAGACGATGCATAAGCATTAATTGGGGCCCCTATAAGTAAAATAAAAAATAAAGTTCTAGCTATCATTCGTTTCATAATTACCACCCTTTAAAATTATTTAAAAACTATATCAAAATTGTTACTTAATTCATGTCTATTGTAACACTTTCTTAACAATTTACAAGAGGTGTTTTTTGGAAGTATTTATATTATCAAAACGAATATACTATTATAATGTAGAAAGCCAATTAAAACATTGGTTTTCTATGGAAGAACCACCGTTAGAACTTGGTCTATGGAAAGAGAAAGGACTGAGTCTATGGAAATCTATATTAAGAGGTTTTTTCTTTTCATTGTTTTATTTATTCCCTTAATACTCTCACCTTCACCAGCGGTTAAAGCTACTACTCCTAACTTTATCATTACTAATGGTTCTAAAACCCAGAAGAAAATCGCCCTAACCTTTGATGATGGCCCTGATAACAATTATACTCTACAAATACTCAATGTCCTTAGAAAACATAATACTAAAGCAACCTTCTTCCTTTTAGGAGTAAAAACAAAAGAATATCCTTCTGTGGCAAAGTTAATTGTAGATGAAGGTCATGTTATAGGCAATCACACTTATAATCATCCTAACCTTTATAAAAAAGACCTTCAAACCTTTAGAAATGAAGTAGAAATGACCCAAGAATTAATTTTTAAAACTACAGGTATTAGACCAAATTTATTCCGTGCTCCTTATGGAAATATTAATGAAAATCAACTATCAGAACTTAAGTCTATGGGACTTACTGCAGTAGGGTGGTCTGTAGATTCATTGGATTGGAAAAGCCTTCCCTCGAAAGCTATTGAAACCAATGTAATGCCTAATATTGATTCCGGTTCCATTATCCTTATGCACTGTGCCGGCCATCATACTCAAAATCTAACAGGAACAGCCAATGCCTTAGATAAAATGATTCCCACACTTAAGGATAAAGGATATGAGTTCGTTACTATTGCCGAACTTATGAATAAGGAGTTTGTTATGAATAAGGAATAAATTAATTTGTGGGCTTTTTTCCACTTATCCACATTGTATCCACAAATTGTGGATACAATGTATTTTAATGGAATCCGATTCTTCATAATAGTAAAGCCTCTAGGTTTTTACCTAGAGGCTTTTACTCAAATAATATTATTCTACTTCTTTTAATCTCCAAGAATAGGTTGTAAAATCTCCAAAAGTATTTTCTACATTTATTCCTGAGTACATTAATTCATCTCCACCAACTATTATATCTCTTCCATCTATTTGGTAAGTAGTTTTTTCATTAAGTCCTTTTAATTTTAGCTTTTTTGAAACCCCAAAGGGTTCTGCAAGTACTTTAAAGTAAAATACCATGGCTTCTTTTTTATCTTCTGTAACAAACATCCATGCAGTTTCATTTCCTTCAAAAGGGCTTAATATTCTATAGAAATCTCCAAATTGAGTTATATGTCTTATATCCTTAAAATACTCAATTTGTTTCTTTACTGTTTCTTTTTCTTCCTCAGTAAGTTTGGTAAGGTCCAATTCATAGCCAAAAGTTCCTCCCATAGCCACATTACCTCTTATATCAAAACCCGCTTCTCTTCCTATCTGATGGTTTGGAGAAGCAGAAACATGGGCTCCTATAGATACAGGGGGATACGCCATGGTTGTACCATACTGTATCTTTAGTCGTTCTACCGCATCAGAATCATCACTAGCCCAAGTTTGAGGCATATAGTATAACATTCCAGGGTCAAATCTTCCTCCCCCCGATGAACAACTTTCAAATAATATATTAGGAAATTTAGAAGTAACTTCTTCCAATATGTAATAAAGCCCTAAAACATACCTGTGAACTGTTTCCCTTTGGTTTTTACTAGGAAGGACTGCAGAGCCTATATCTGTTAAGGATCTATTCATATCCCATTTCACATAAGATATGGGGGTGCTACTTAATATATTAGAAACCATTTCTATTATTTTATCACATACTTCCTTCCTGGTTAAATCTAATACCAATTGATTTCTTTGATATTTCCATTGGGCGGGGGTTCTATTAGGGACATGAATGCACCAATCAGGATGTGCCCTATATAAATCACTATCTGGTGATACCATTTCTGGTTCAAACCACAAACCAAACCTTATTCCCTTTTTAGTTATGTTCTCAACCAAATTGTCAAGGCCCTCAGGTAACTTTTTTAAATCTACTACCCAATCTCCCAAGGAACAATTATCGGAATCCCTTTTCCCAAACCATCCATCATCCAATACAAAGAGCTCCATCCCTAATTCCTTACCGATAGAAGCTATTTCTTCTATTTTTTTTGCATCAAAATTAAAATAGGTTGCTTCCCAATTATTGATTAAAATAGGTCTTTCCTTATCCCTATATGCCCCTTTGCATAATCTTTCCCTATATAACTTATGATATGTCCTTGACATTTCCCCTAGCCCATTAGATGAATAAACCATGATTGCTTCGGGGGTTTGAAAAGATTGACCAGGTTCTAGGTTCCATTCGAAATCAAAAGGGTTGATTCCCATTTGCACCCTCGTAGTGAAAAATTGGTCCACTTCCACCTGGGCTAAAAAGCTTCCGCTATAAGCCAAATTAAAAGCATAAACATCGCCAAAATCCTCATTGGCATCCTTACTTAACAGAGCAATAAATGGGTTCTGCTGATGGCTGCTTATTCCCCTTTTACTGTCTATAGATTGTATGCCAGGAATTAAAGCCCTTCTATAAATATGTCTCTCTCTTGCCCAGGCACCTGAAAGTTGTAAAACATCATAGTTAGAGTTATTAAAATCCACATTAAAACTAAGTGCTCTTTTTATCTTAAACTCCTTATTTGATTTGTTTATAAGTTTTGCATTCCTTGTTATAACATTATAGTTTTCGAAAACTGCATAGGAAAGCACAATCTCAAGCCTGGAAATGGTATCCTCTAATACAATTTCCAAGGTATCTGCCTCATTTTCACTCTCTACATATGTAGATGGCAATCCTTCCAAGGGCCTTTTACCTGAAAATATACGATGATTTAAATATTTTAACTCCCCTGTTGTGGAACCATTTTCCAGTTGGATTTCATAAGAAGGGGTTCTAAAATCCCCGGTTCCATAGGCAGAGTATTCTTGTAAAACTGCATCTAAGTTTACAACTTCCTCTCCAATATCCTTATTAGTGATGCTAAAATTTTTGATCCGTTTTCCCCAGTATACATGGGATAAGTACCCTGCATCATAAATTTGCATTATATAGCTGGTCTTATTTGTGTGAAGATAAAATAACTTGCTTTTTTCATCATAAATAATAGACATGCTATCCCTCCAATATAATATTGTAAATCTTAGGTTAACGTTTACTTTAATTATACCACATTTATAGAAAAAGTTAACTATAAATTATCTTTTAATAATAAAAGGTACCTGAAATAAGTTGGGAAATCTTTAATCTTATTTCAGGTACCTTTTTAATTTTCTGTAATTATATTCACTGCAATAGGAAGACTGGAACCACCGGCATTCATCATTTCAAATTCAAGAGTTTTCTCCTCACCGTCTTCTAGAGTATATTCTATTATTGTTGTTGCTTCCTCCGAATTCATTTCGGGGGTAATGAAAAAGCCCGCATCGGTTTTAACAGCTGCTGCACACCTTCCTCCCCGTGGATTTAATCTAATCTTAATGATTTTAGTTTTACCTGTGTTATTTGCAACTGGAATCTTTATTCTATAGGTAGCCCCATAGTGACCGATATTACCTATAGTTCCATATTCCTTTCCGAAACTGCTCTCCGCTGAAAAAAGATTATCAGTTACCTTATTAGATACGGAATATGCTGTTTGATAAGTACCTGCTTCATATAGAGGAAGCTCTGTTTCAATCATAGCAAAGTCCCATGTTCCCCTTGGGTGTTTATTATCCAAATCTAAAGGCAATGGGAATTCCTTAATTGCCATTAAATTTGTGTTATCATTTTGACTCACAACCGTACGAATTATGTAATCTAGTTCTCCGGTTCCCGATTTCTTTTTCACTTTAAATTCGTGCTGAAATTCAATTAGATTTCCAGAACTAACATAAAAATCATCCATTAAAAGTGTTTCCCCCGGCTTCATTACGGTCTTTCGCATCGGGATTATAGGTAGCTTATTGCTAATACCTAGCTCTGCAACTTTTAAACCAACATCGTATATAGCCCATCCTCTGCTAGTACTCCTTGCAATACCCCTTGGCAATACTACTTCTATCTCGTTAGTGGTAGATAAGTTTTCAATGGTAATGCCTATAGTTATAGGTTCATAAAACCCGTTTTCATGATATCCAAAAACTATATGGTCTATAGAATCTTCATCACTTTTAACAAGATCCTGCCAAAGAGTTGCTGAATCATATGGAAGAGTCCTTTCACTGATTTTTTCAGGATTATCACTGACCATAAGTCTTGTATTCCCTACTGGGATTGGCTCCGGTACATTTTTAGGAACAACTCCTCCCCCAATAAACTCCTTCGGTAATATTGGAAGTACAAATGCAATTTGTTTATTATGTATGTTTATTTCTTTCGTCGCAGCATTCCAGGCCGTCGTTGCATTGAAAACTTGTTCAAGCAATTTAACTGGAATATATATCGTTTCCTTATACTCAATAATTTTTCCTACTGGTTGAATGGAATTACCATTAACAGTTGCTGTTTTTTCCCCTATACTAATTCTTAATTCTGTCTCATTTTTTATTGCAACTATTTCTCCCGTCATATAATCTCTATATATCTTGGCACCCATATGTTTTAAAATAGGTTCTGCTGGGAGCAATCCAATTCCATTCGCTATAACAGGATTAAAAGGGATATTTACAATCTTTTTATCTACATATATATTCATATTAGTAAATTCTTGTACTTTAGGTTCCACAACAAAGTTAGTTGTTATTTCGGCTGTTCTTGTGTTAGAATCCCATTTTACATGGCCTCCGAAGGCTTCTCCTATAAACCTCAGTGGAACATATGTACTATCCCTATATATAATCGCTGGCTGATCTAATTGCACAGACTCTTCATTTATAAAAGCCTTATCAGAATTAATGGCTATTTGTATGGCGGTATTTTCCCTAAATGCATATACTGTTTTTTCCACCGCATTCCAGTTAACCTTTATACCCATTGCCTCAAATAATGATCTTAAAGGAACTAAAATTCTACCATTTTCAATTATTGGTTGAGTAGATGGTTGGAACCTTTCTCCATTAATAATGATGTTAACTTGTGTTTCAGGATTTTTGTTTTGCTGTCCATTATTTTGTGCAAATACTTTTCCCCCTGAAATATTAAAAATCATGATTATTAGAATTGTGAATGTCAGTATTTTTTTTGTCCCCTTCATGTCATACCTCACTTATCTATATTATCCTTTAACTCTGCTAAAACCTCCAAATATTCGTATCTTTTTAAGCTATTCTTCTTAATAGATGGATTAATTCCAAAATTATCGCTATAAAATCTCTTTATATCTTCCTTAGTGGCAATAGAATCCTCTTTATCCATTAAATCTAATCTTTTATAATGTGAAAATCCTAAATAATAAGGCTGCTTTAGATACATTGCCTTATCTTGTTTGGAATTGCAGATTTTATTAAGTTCCTTTTTATAATCCTCCTTTGTTAAGGTCATCGTCACCATTTCTCCAAGAGTAAGATTTTTATCCGGCTTAAATTCATTGGTTTTATATCCTATAACAAAACCTTTTTGTTCTAACTCCCTAGCAATTTCAAAGTTTTTAGATATATCATGGAAATCTTCAAAAGGATATTGGTTCTTTAATTCTCTCACACTAACAACCTTATATCCATATTTCTTTAGTACTTCTAGCTGTTCTTTTAGAGCAGATGCTACTGGAGTCATCAAAGACATATTGTAGCCATCCTTTTGGAATATTATTTGACCATTTAGAGAACTAGAATCTGATTCGAGTATATTCTTTATTGGTTGGACCATATTTTTTACGTCTTCCTTATAACTTCCTACCGTAGGCATCCATCCACCGCCATCAAAACTAGCAGCTAAATAATCATATCCCATCATGGCATATGCTTCATAGGATGTAAATCCATCAGGCATCTTATCGATATAATGAGGTGGTCTTGACATAATTACTTCATAATTAAATTCTCTTTTAAGAAGATTATGTAATTCTGTCAGATCCGAAACAACTTCATGAATATTTGAAAAATGTTCCCTAGTACCATATACAATATTATTTCTACCAAATAGAACATGCCTATATCCATGATTTGAAATTTCATGCCCGTTATCTATAAGTGCCCTTATTAATTCTTTTTGATGCTTAGCACCTGCATACTTATCCTTACCAAACATGGGATAATGATCGTGTTTAACACCACTCCAAGTAGGCTTATTAATAGTACCTTCCCTATCCGGATAATTGTGTTCTGTTGTTCCAATAACATTAAATGTTCCCCTTGCCCCATGTTCTCCCATAATATCAATCAGTACCTTTGTAAGTCCGCAATTTTCATATTTAGGTTCGATAACAGGATTTATAGGCATATTCATTGGCCCATCATCAAAGGTCATCGATACTAAATTTTCTCCTTCGGGAACAGAAAATTTTTCAAACCTCCTAACAGGTGATAAGTATCTACCGGCATTTTCCCTTCGTCGTTGTTTTATCTTTTTATTTATCTTCCTTGCCAATGCATATATTTTCATATTCCTTACACCTCATTATCTTATTGTAAGCTACTTCTAATATTCCATAAATAATTCTAATACCATTTTTTATAATAAAGCCCATTCCAGGGTTCCTTGCATTATGAAATTTTGCTCTGGCTATAGCATAATTGACTGTATTTCTATAATAAATAATACTTTTAGCTTTCAATGCATCTTTAAAAGACTCTGGATTGGGGTGAAATTTTTCTGTTATAGTATAACAATTGTTAAGTTCAGTTAAGGAATGGGCATCAGGCCCTCCCAAGTAAATAAAATCATCTCTATTCAAAATAGGCTTTATAAAATTATTTGACTTGGTCTTCCAGTAGAAAGAATCCATGCGGGAATTATATCTTTCTATACCATCTACATATTTTAAAATATCCATATTATCTTTCAATTTGCTATTAAAAGGATGGGCTAATATAATGACCCCATTCAGTTTATGGACATTTTCAATTAGGCTATAAAAATCAAATCTTCTTGAATCTATTTTAAGTGTATTTTTTTCTATAGATTCATCTATGAAATATGTAAGAATATGCCCATACTGCGTAGAAAATTCTGCCCCCGGGATAATACAAATACTTTCATCTTCATACTGAAGGGCCTCAACTCCTCCTTTAGCTGTATTGTGGTCGGTAACAGCTATAGCATTATACCCTAGACCCTTTGCAGTATCTACAATATCTTTCACGGGCAAATCACAGTCATGGGAATGTTCTGAGTGTATATGTAAACACAGTTTCATTTTATATTTCTCCTAACCAGGGATTTAAAATAATTAATAAACGGTATTGGATTTGAAAACCTAAATATACCTTCTTTAGCAATAATAATGTATCCCATAGCCTTTAAAGCTTTACCTATCTTCCCCTTTTTAATACAAGCCACCATCGCAAAAAAAGCCTGAGGAAAATAGAACATTTTTTTATTTAAGTTATAGGGAATAGTATTTTCATCAATGCTATTATGATTATTATCCAATACCTTAACGTAATTCCCAAAAAACTGGGAGTTAGCTACAAACAATAGGGGCATACTTCCCCAATACCTTGGGTTAATTTCTATAAGATAATCCCCCTTAAATTCTACCATAGCATAGCCTGTCCATCCTAATTCTTTTAGGAGTTTATAGGCACTATGGACTAGCTCTTTCTTATATCTAGAAGCGCAAATGGCACTAGGTCCCCCTGCAATAGGATATTCAAAAATTCTTTCATGCATAATATAATCAACCATATTAGAATCATAGTCAAGGAGCATAGATACCCCAAAACCCTTTCCCGTAACATATTCTTGGACTAATATATTGTCCTTATGGTCTTTCATAACCTTAATAGCCCTATGATATTCATCATCATTATTAACTATTTTGTATCTTTCCTGGGGTTTTAGATTGATATTCTCAGAGTTATTAAGTTTAACCACCAAAGGATATTTTTTATTATCACTACCCGGTGCTTTTATATTTAGATTATGGGCAAATTCCATTAACCATTTCTTATTTGTTATTTTAGTCACTATATCTTGGTTTGGCACTATGTATTTCATATTTGGCTTTATTTCATTTACCGCCTCTATAATAAGGGGATTGCCTACCAATAAATAGTCATTTTCAGTAAAGCTTTTAAAAACTTTCAAGAGGTCTGCTTTGATATTTTCTTTGGATATTTTAAAGGTTGAATTTATTTTATTACTAATTATATTAGAATTGGTAAAACCTACGCCATAAACCTTATACCCCTCCCTTAGAAAATATTCAACTAAGGGGGCAGTCATTCTTTTGTCTATGTTATCAATTAATATTTTTTGCATGTCTCCTCCAATATTACGATACTATGGGACTTAATTCTATCCTTTATTAGAAAATAAAATCAAATATATTATACTATATATAAATTTGGCTTACAAGGTAGCTAAGACATTTCCAGTTTAAACCACCAACCTACATAATCTTTTTATCAGTATCTTTTATTTGTTTACATAATAAATGCACTTGTAAAATAAATCTGCTAAAATATGGTCACCATAACAACATAACAGGGAGATTTATTCCAAGTGCATTTCAAATTCTACCGATAAACTGCATATATAGATTACTTCTGCCATTCCGCCATATCCGTATATAAAATATGAAATAGAAACCACAAAATCCCTAAAGATTTCACAGTCTCTATTTCATTTAACGTGCGCAGAAGGATTTGAACCCTCGGCCTTCTGATCCGTAGTCAGACGCTCTATCCAGCTGAGCTATGCGCACATAGTATCAAATTAAAAATATGCCGGAGACCGGAATCGAACCGGTACGGTCTTTAAGGACCGCAGGATTTTAAGTCCTGTGCGTCTGCCAATTCCGCCAC
>JAAYQR010000006.1 GCA_012519205.1 Candidatus Epulonipiscium sp.
CCGCCACCCTTGATAAACCATTCATAATGCTCATCTACTATCACCCGAAGGCACAAACTCAAAGCAAGCTAAATATTGCGCCTTCGAGGTGGATTATTTTAGCATTTATTCATTTGTTTATCAAGAGCAAGCCCTTCGGGTGGCTAATGTCCCCTCAGGCTTAAAATCTAAAGCCAGCTATGATGCTTTACATAAGCTTTCATATTCATCTGGGGTCATGTAGTTAATTGATGAATGAATTCTTTTTCTATTATAAAAGTAAGCGTCAATAGGCCCACACCTTCTAAAGATAGGGGCCGTATTGTATACTATTCTTTGTTAGGAATTTTGCAATTTACAGGAATTGAATTAGACCAAGGTAATAGTTGATCCAATTCTTCCATGTTATCTAAATCTATATTAGGTAGTTTTTCAAATAGATATGTTAAATAATAGAATGGATTTAAATTATTAGCCTTTGCTGTCTCTATTATACTATAGGTAATGGCAGAAGCCTGTGCACCTCTCGGGGACTTTGAAAATAGAAAATTCTTTCTTCCTATTACAAATGGCTTTATAGCTCTTTCAGCTCTATTGTTACTTATTTCACATCTTCCATCAAGCATAAATGCTATTAGCTTATCCCATTGATTTAAGCAATAGTTAATGGCTTTCCCAAGGCTACTTTTTGGTAGGACCTGTTTTTCTTTTGTTTTTAGCCATGACAAAAAGTCCTGAAGCACTGGTTTGGTTTTTTCTAGTCGCTTTTTATAGATTTCTTCAGGGGTTAGTTTTTCTTTTCTATATTCTCTTTCAAGTTTAAATAATTTATCGCAAAATTCAAGTCCTTCTTCAGCATTTGTCTTGGATGTGGTTGCATCTTTTGGTAATGCTTTTAAGGTATCTGTGAATCCTCTTCTTGCATGGGCAAAGCAACCTACCAAGGTGATATTTTCTACTGCATTGTATCCAGGGTAGCCATCTGTTTGCAAAAATCCATTGAATCCTTTTAAGAATTCTTTAGGATATTTCTTTGCTCTTGATGGCTGATATTCATACAAGAAAATTGGATTTGAATACATCCCTGTAGCATAAAGCCACATGTAGGATTTACTTGTAGGCTTTTTACCTTCTTCATTTAATACCTGCATTGTAGTTTCATCTGCATGAAGTATTGGTTCTTTTAGAAGATAATCATGCATTCGATCATATAGATGTTTTAACCAAGTATTAGCTCCATGTATTACCCAATTTGCTAAGTTTTGGCGTGATAAATTTATTCCAAAGTTTTGATATCCTTTCTCCTGTCTATACAGTGGTACTGCTTCTGAGTATTTACGATGCATTGTATATGCCATTAAAGATGGGGATACAAAACTACCCGGTAGAACTGGGTTTGGCATTTTGGCTGCTATTATTGGTGTAGTTATATTTTCCTTTTCACAATTTCTGCATGCGTAAATATTTCTAACATGCTCCACTACTACAACCTGAGCTGGAATAACTTTCAATTCCTTACGGATTTCTTTGCTCATTTGATGGAGATGATTATTGCAAATAGGACAGATCCTTTCTTCTTCTGTTAAAGTATATTCTATTCTTTCAACTGGAAGGTCTTCAAAGGATTTCTTATTTAAACCTTTTTTCTTTCTGCGTTTATATGTAATTTCTTCTATGGTCGGCTCTTCCTTTTCAGGACGTGATTCTTTTTCTGCCTCATTGAAGAATGATAATTGATCTGGGTTAGTTTTCTCACTTGAAGAACCAAAACGTTTTTGTTGATTTAATCTAAATTGTTCTTCATACC